>NZ_CEZPJD010000033.1:4226-23834 GCF_983059655.1 Okeania sp. | reverse complement strand
CCCGAATAGTTAGAAAGTTTTTAAATGCCCTTTCTAAATCTCTTAATGCTTGTTGAGGGGCACATTTAGATACCTCATAATACCAGGGATTAATTGATTTGACTTCAGCTACTAAACGTTTATGCAGGGTAATTGCACTTGGGCGTTTTTTAGTTTCTTCGTACTCAGTAATACAAGTTGCTAACCCCCAGTTATAGGCATGACGTGCAACTCCTGCGTGTTTGGCAAGTATGGTTTTTTGGTAATTGTTAAGTTTTAACTTAGTTTTAAAGGATTTCATGATTATTAGAGCTGTTGGCACTAAGCGCGCAGTTTTGCTGTTTCATATACTTACTGGAGTTTAGACATAAATCTAGTATATCACAGAGTATTTGTCTAATTATGTCTGATTTTGTCCAATTATTTTAATACTGTTGATAGCCCCATTAATTTACCGCCGATTCATCTCACGCCATAATCTGTGATTTGGCGTGAGGCTCAAGAGCGATTTAGCTAAAAATGGAGACTTGGAAGTAAAATATCCAGGTTTTAATATGGCAGGAAGATACTATACTTTTCAGTATCACCAAATTCAATTTTTTGCCTTAGATACTAATATTAATGCTGACTGGGAAACAGAATTAAAATGGTTAGAAAAAGAATTGAATAATAATGAAGCACCTTGGAAAATAGTCTTTGGTCATCATCAAATTTATTCTTCTGGAATGTATGGGTTAAATAAAGATTTTATTCAAACTTTAACTCCTCTATTTAAAAAATATGGAGTTCAGCTTTATATTAATGGGCATGAGCATGATTATGAAAGAACTAGCTCAATTAATGGTACTACGTATTTAATTTGTGGTGCGGGTGGTAAACAACGTCCTGTAGGGAAATCAGAGTGGACTGAATATTCTACGAGTGATTTTAGTTTTGCTGCTTTTGATGTTTATGAAGACTGCCTCATTGTTAGAGGAATTAATGTAAATAATCGTGTTTTTGACGAAGGTATAATTAGTGTTTGCTGAATAAAGTCTGATGGTGATGATAGGCAACAGTTTAGACTGTCTGCTACGGTCAAATTTTCGGCATTGTCAGGGAGCATTTTGATACCAAAAGAGCCAAAAACCTTGCACTTTTTCAGCAATATTTAACCCTGGAAGCCTGAACTAGTATTGATTACAATTTTATTCAGCAAGCCCTAAATATTTATCCCCTATGTTTTACTATTTAACCTTCATTGGGAGGCATTTCTTTGTTTGTAAATCGCTGAATTATAATTTGTATAGCTAAAGCAACTAAGCCTAAAGTAACCATCGCACACATACAAGTAGCTAAAGCAGTAACTCCCACCACTAAAGCACGAACAGCAGTCGAAATATTCACCACAAAAACGTTATCTGAAATAACAGGTTTACTAGCAAATGTCTCAGAAATAGATTTCATTAACATATAGGCAAGTGTAGCTAATCCACCAGAAATTACAGCACTAGCCAAACATTGTAAAGGATTGACATTTGAAGTAGATTTTTTCTGAGATTCAGGACTTAAATTTGTCATATATTTTTAAATAGTTGAAGTCGGGTTAACGAAGTCAGAAGTCATAAGTCAGAAGTCAACCCCTCCCAGGAGGGGAAGTAGAGGATTTGAGTTCCGCTCCAAAAATATTGCGTCTTAAAAGGCGGGGTTTTAGACCTATGTTATTTTGATAAAAATTGCTTTTAATTATGGGAATTCTGGTAAAAATAAAAATTTCAGATAATAGTTTGTGACTAGGCAAAATACAGAAAATAAATAGGGTTTGCTGAAAAAGTCTGATGTGATGGTAGGCAACAGAGAACAGCTCATCTAGCAACAGTCTCGGCTATCTGCTACGGCCAAATTTTAGGCATTGTCAGGGAAAAATATTAGCATTTTGAGACTAATTGAGCCAAAAACCTTGCACTTTTGTTAGAATAAAAAACACTGGAAGGCTGAACTGGTATTGATTACAATTTTATTCAGCAAGTCCTAATTATTAATTATTAATTATTAATTATTAATTATTCGGTTGCCTCCTGTCTTCTTCCTTACTTTAATGAGCAACAGTAATACCACTCGAGTTAAACTGTGCTATCCAGAATTCTAGACCGGGATCAGCCATTTTTGCTTTTGCTGTGGCCTCAACTTCCTGTGCTTGAGCCAGAGATTCTGTCAAAGCAAATATAGTAGGTCCAGACCCAGACATCATAGCTCCTAAAACATTTTGGGACGCAAAAGCTTCTCTTAATTTTAATAATTGCGGATATTCTGGTAAAGCCACTTTTTCTAAATCATTGTGCAATAGTTTGCCAATTTCTATATTATCTTGGTGAGCGATCGCTGAAACCATTGGTCCAGAATGTACTCTTTGTATACTATTTTTTCGAGCTTCAGTATCATCAATATAAGTATGACCGAATTCTTGACGATAAGTTCGATAACTCCAAGGTGTAGAAATAGAGAGATTCTTGTATTTAGCCAAAACCAGATAAAGTGGGTCTAAATTTGGTAGTGGGGAGAGAACTTCGCCACGTCCAGTGGCCAATGCTGTCCCGCCACTAATACAAAAAGGAACATCTGAACCCAACTGTGCCCCCAACTCCTGCAACTCTCCCTGAGTCAAACCAAGTTCCCACATTAAATCTAATCCCACTAATACCGCTGCTGCATCAGTGGAGCCTCCTGCTAATCCTGCTGCTACAGGAATCTGCTTATTGATGGTAATTTCAACGCCACCATACCTGGCAAATGCATCTGGAAATTGTTTAGCGATCAAGGCAGCTGCTCGGTAAGCAATATTGCCAGCATCAGCAGGAACTAGGGGATGTTCGCATCGAACCAAAATAGTTTCAATTCCAATGGCACGAATATCTATTCTGTCTGCAAGACTAATACTTTGCAAAACCATTGCTAATTCATGATAACCATCTGGGCGATCGCCTATGATTTCCAGATACAGATTAATTTTAGCAGGAGCAATTAATGAATAGGAGCGCATTTTAGCTAGTTTAGTATTTAGATATTTTAACTCGTAAGGAAGTAAAGAAAAAGGTTAATTTTTTGAGCAAAATCATCTCTCGGGACTTCCAGATGGCAAGAATTTATATTCCAGGACCTACGCAAAAAAACTACATATAGCAGATAAAAACTATAGCACTATGGTATATATAGTGTATATGGTCAGAAAAATCTGTAAATCCTGTATTCCTAAGCTTCTTACTTTAGTTTAATTCTTTTAATTTATATTAGTATAGTCACAGAAATCAATACCTTAAAGCACTTTTGCTGATTAATAAACCACATCGTCTTAGCAAAGTCAGAGGTCAGAAGTGATTTTTGTAACGGGGATTTGAGCAACTCTCCAAAAATATTTCGCCTTAAAAGGCGGGGTTGCGCGACCCATATTATTTTGATGACCAAAAATGGGGCGAATGGCCATATAGCCTGACGGCATGGGCTTCGCAATTGCGCCCCTACTGTGGTCTACTGAAATGAAAACCGCATCTGTTCAATTTACAATAATTAACAATTCTCCAAGTATGCAAATTTAATCATTAGCAGCAACAACGGCAGGAGCAAAACTAGAGCCATACAGTTTTGAAGTCTCACAACCACAAGGTTATGGATGTATTATCAAAGTTTTAGCTTGTGGTATTTGTCACTCTGATATACATATCATTGATAATGACTGGGGAATATCAACATATCCCGTGGTGGCAGGCCATGAAGTCATTGGAGAAGTAGTAGAAGTTGGGACTCAGGTCAAACATCTGCAAAAAGGCGATCGCGTTGGTGTGGGTTGGCAGCGATCGGCTTGTTTACAATGTCGTGACTGTCTGCGAGGTAATGAAAATCTCTGCAATCAAAATCAGGCATTAATTGTTACTGGAGCAGGTGGGTTTGCAGATTATTTATCAGTAGATTCACGGTTTGCATTCCCTATCCCTCCAGAAATTGATACTAAAATTGCAGGACCTCTATTATGTGCTGGTATTACTGTGTATTCTGGTTTACGTTCTGCTGGAATGACTTCTGGACAAGAAATCGGTATTATAGGTGTCGGTGGTTTAGGTCATATCGCGGTACAATTTGCTAGCAAATTAGGAAACCGAGTCACAGTATTTACAACTTCTGAGGATAAGGCAAAATTTGCTCATGAATTAGGAGCTGATGAAGCAATAGTTACAAAGAAAGGAGAAGCTCCTTCAGCACCTTTGCGTCAGTTAGATATTTTATTGAGCACGGTACCTATCTCTTTGAATTGGTCTGCTTATGTTGAATTTCTTGACTCTGATGGTACTTTGGCATTTGTAGGTGTACCCGATGCACCTTTGACTTTACCTTTGTTTCAGTTGTTGATGAAACGGCGACGGATTATGGGTTCTCCTATTGGAGGTCGGGCAATAATGAATGAAATGTTATCAGTAGCAGCACAATATAAAATTGAACCGATAGTAGAAGTATTTTCTTTCGATCAGGCGAATGAAGCAATGCAAAAAGTTAAGGATAATAAGGTGCGCTATCGGGCGGTTTTAACTGTTAGTTAGAAATATCTTGATTGGGTAGTGAGAGTATTTTGTCTCCTGCACAGCTCACATTATCAACATTTTGAAATTAAAATCTGAAAATAAAAATTTATTTATATTAGACATCTCCGGAAATTAAAAAAAATCAATTATTATCCATAAATTGTTAATTATTTCTCCTTCCTGTTCCCTCTTTTCTGGAGATGTCTATTATATAGAATGCTATTAAATTATGTCCAGTAGTCAAAATTTGGTAAGAATCTTTCCAACATATTTACCATAACTAAAGTCTAATAAAAATTTGATGAAAATTGATAAAATATCAACAGTTTAGAAACAAGTGGTGATGATAGTTATTCTGCTTTATTCAAAGCTACGAAAAATCTACTTTTTAAAGATATTGGTAAAAATATTTAGATTTTTTATTATTACCGAAATATCATCTCTTAAGCTAGATATATTTGCCAATGGTACTATGCCTATTTCGCTTAATTAAGCATCACAAAAATCTTCTTACCTCTTGTTTCCACCCCCCTATCCCAATATCTATCAGACATAATACTAATCAGATTTTTTCAGTTTAGATGGTGAAATAGATATATCGTTTAGTTGAGAATAATCAGGAGAGTCTCCTACTAATTCAGCTAATGCTTCTGACATAGCTTTCGGGTCCATAAATAGAACCTTAGAATTAGCACTTTCACTTAATTTCTGATTAGTTTCTAAATACCTTTGAGCAATCATAAATTGCATAAACTCTGGACTATCTGGGCGCAAATTTAAAATTTTGGAAAGAACCTCTATAGACTCTGCTTGTCCTTGAGCTTTAGCAATAGCAGCTCTTTTCTCTCCTTCTGCTTGTTCAAGCATGGCTTTTTTCTCACTTAAAGCTACTCTTTCCGACTCCATCGCTGCTTGCACTTTTTCAGGAAAAATAATATTTTGAACCTCGACACGAATCACCTTTACACCCCAACTAGAGGTAGCTTCATCCAACTTCTTCAACAAAGCTTTATCAATTTCATTTTTTGAAGATAAAACTTCTTGAAGTGGTAAGCGACCAATTTCAGAACGCAGAGAAGTTAAAACAATATTATCAATAGCATTTTCTACATCTTCAATTGCATAATACGCTCTCTCCATTTCTATAATCTGCCAGTACACCACTGCATCTACCTGCAAAGTCAAATTATCCTTAGTAATGACTGACTGAGGGTCAATATCCAAGACCCTTTCACGAATGGTATCAACGTGAGCTATTTTTTCTACTAGAGGTAAAACAAACTGAAGTCCAGGCTTCAAAGTACGCTTATACTTACCTAAGCGTTCTACTAAAGCCTCATCTCCTTCATCAATAACTTTCACAGATGAATTAACTGTATAACCAATTATTGCAGTTGCTATAAGAGCCACAAGATATTGAAGCATAAGATGTTATAAATTAGGTTCATTATTTTGATACTAGCATTATCAATTCAAAAGTAGTCAAGTCAAAGGTTAACTATTTTATTTTTGGCTGTTGATATTTGGACTTAAACGAAAAATTTTAGCCCCAATCAAATCTCAGCCCTTGAAACTATTATTTATTTATCTATTTAACAAATAAGTAGAAAATCTAAAATTATTAATAATTGTCCCAATAATCACAGTTTTTGATTTTTACTTAAATTAGTTAGTTAATAATCTGAAATTTTATTCTTGAGGAGGATATATGGTTAATGCTGCAGAACAGGCCAAAAATTTTCAAGTAGCTAGTAAGATTGCTTCAGTAGTAAATTTATTTAAGTCCCAGTTTGCAGATGTTAAGGTCGATCTTAAGCCCTGGATGAACGATCCAGATACTTTGGAGTTGGTCGATCCAGATTCTATAGATATTGGTTTTCATTTGCCTGGTAGAAGTCGGTCTCTGGAAAGTCGTTGTTTATTGGTGCAAATTCGTTTATATCAAGATCCTATTGAAGCTTATTCTCGTGCAATTGGAGTGGAAGTTGCTGGTTACGATCATCGTGGAGAACAATGGAAATTATCAACGGTGGGTGGCTGGCGTTTTGTGGGAAATACCCAGCCCACAACAGAATCTGCTGCCAAACTGAAATATTTCTGTAGGCAGATTTTTGAGCTATTCAATAATGATGATGTGGCAGCTTAATTGTGATTAGCCAAAACCTTGTGAAGTTCTCTCCCGTTAAATCGGAGGTTATAACGGGAGCTTCTCAAACAAAGATAATTTAATCCAAGTCTCATATAGAATCCGGTTAAATACTTATCGTATCTATAGAAGGAAGGCAGAAGGGAAAGAATTAAAGTGAGAAGGTACAAAGTTTTTCATCAACCAGTTATCCAGCCTAATCACATACATATTAATCATATACATATACTGTATAACCGGATTCTATATTAGACGTTTATTTAGTTAAATTAAATTCTGATAATTATTAATTATTAATTATTAATTATTAATTATCAACGTGCCTTTTTCCAGTGGTTAGAACCAATTTCTTTTCTATATACTTTTTTTGCTTTCTTGCTAAATTAGATTGCGCTTTTCTGTAGAAATTAGGGGAAATTAGGGACAGAAACATTATGGCCAGTATGAGTAGTCAAAAACTCTTTTAAACCTACATCAATCGACACCTATTTATATTTAATTTACTTTTGATTCGGTTTTGGGAGTATGCCACTAAATGTTAATTGGTGGTAAATTTGGCTGAGGATTAGTAACTCTTCTCAATAATTCTTGTCTAGCTTGTTGAGGATTTTGACCATGAGGAACTAGATATAATAATCTACAAGAACCATCTTGAGGATTAGCAGCACAAATCATTGGCTGTCCATTTTTATAAATACTGACAGTGATACTTCGATATCCGTTTCTTTGTTGAGTAGATAAAATTCCAGATACTCTAGTACATCTAGTCACAGCATCTTCTCCGGATTCGGTAAAATAATTCCTAGTCCAGAGAATAATAGGAATATTTTGGCCTTGTTTAGTGGCTATTGTTGCTGGAAGAGCCCCAATTCTTCCACAGAAAAAATTAGTAGTTTGAGCTTCAGCAGAACGATTATTTATAGGAAGATTTAAAAATCCAATTACTGTAGCAGCAACAATAGAAGTTAATGATAAAATTTTCATTGATTATAATCTACATAGATAACAATATGTAAGCATTTCCTGACGGAATGCTTATAACAATACTAATATTCTATAAATTTATATGTAGTTCTTGACTGTCAGTAATGGCATTTAAGCAAAATTTTTTTTTAGTATACCTGGGAAATTCTGGAAGTTCTGATTATCAGTGATTCTTGTGTAGTTATCATTTCTAATTAATAAATTACTTGCTTTGCTTATATTCCCTGTTCAATTTATTATCTGCCTTAACTTCGGTTCAGGAAAACCCTCCCAATAATAGTAGTCAATCAATCATATCTAAGTTTGAATAATCAATTTATCAAAATAATTGGGTTTAAAACCCCGCCTTTTAAGGCGAAATATTTTTTGATAGTTTCTCAAATCCCTATGACAAAAATAACTTCTGATTTCTAACTTCTGACTTCTGACTTCGTTATTGGGAATGGGTTAAAAAATAGCAATCCACTGTCAAACTAAAAACTTAGTCAAGATATTTTTGGAAAAATTCTATAGTGCGACTTTGGGCAAGATTAGTAGTTTCTAAGTTATAGTCTTTTCCTTCTATCCGAGCAAAGCCGTGATTAACATTTGGATAAGAATGTATTGTTACTAAAGGATAATTACTCAGTTCAATTTTTAATTTAGACTGAATTTCTGAAGAAACATATTCATCTTTTTCAGCAAGATGAAGCATTAATGGATTTTGAATATTAGCTGCTTCACTAATATTTTTTTCTATGCCAACTCCGTAATAACTAACGTTGCATTCTGTTTGGGAACGGGTAGCCATTAAATAAGCAAGTTTTCCTCCTAAACAAAAACCTATACTGCCAATTTTGCCAGTACATTCTGGTAATTCTTTGAGAGTTTTCATTGTAGAAATTAAATCATCAATTCCTTTGTCTTCATCAAAATTTTGGTAAAGTTCAAATGCTTTTTGCCAGTCACTATCTGATTTATCGGTAAGTTCAATATCTGCTTCTTGATGCCAAAATAAGTCGGGCACTATTGCCACATAACCTGCTTGAGCATATTCATCAGCTATATTACGCATTACTTCATTAACTCCAAAAATTTCTTGGATAATTATTAATCCAGGAGCAGGTGTAGAAGTAGGTGCTTTTAGGTAAGCGGAAAAAGTCTCGCCGTTATTGCTGGAAATTTTAATTTTCATCTTGCTTAATTTATTTGATGTTGGCATGATTTTTATAAATTACTTTAACATTAGTTAGTCAATTCAGTTAGCCTCTTGACATAGGGACTATTGGCTTCTGTAATACCAATTACCATACATTAATGGTATACTTAGGTAGCACTTCAGTTATTAAGTAATTAATTCATGTATAATAGTCTTTTTGCTAATTTGAGTTAATTTAATGTTAATTATTCTTATGTTTACTTTTTCCTAGGAGCACAGAAGTGGGTTATCTCCCTGTACAGATGTCCCTAGCACTCCTGGGATCAGTAGGGGTGGGTTCCCCACTACCCTACTCATGAAAATGTAGAAAAGTTTTTGAGAAATTGTGTAAATCCTACAACAGGGAAGCTTTGAAGATGCAGAATTTTCTTTTCTCTTGATAATTTTGGTAAAAAAAATATTATGTAGTCCTATAGATGTAGTGTAGATGTAATGATAAAACTTCTATAGCAATCAGGAATGAGTTGTGAGAATTGAGATGTTCCTTAAAAGTGTAGAATATAGCAATTATTATATTCATATGATACGTTTTTTTTCTCTTCTCTGTTCCCAGTTAAGTGTTCCCTCCATACCTAAAAATTTCCAATATCTCACAACTCAAATCATATTGCTATATAAGGCAATATAGTTGTAGGACTTGCTCCACCTTTCATGGCTCTCTAAAAGATATTTATAATAAGTGCTTGATAATTTTCGGAGATGTCTATTTTGGGGAGACTCCTATTACACTAATTATTTCAGCTAAACTAATTTTTTCACTTTTATAATTTATCAACTATGCTCTTGGTTTAATAACTATATTAATCGCACCAAAAGCTAGGACAATTCAAAAGTTTAAAACTCAGAGAAAGCAAGATTTTTCCTTCTTTTTTATTCCTTATTCCTTTTCTTCAAAAATATATTTATAATCCAAACATAAATGCTATATATAGAAATCAGGAATGAGTTGTGAGAATTGAGGTGTTCCTTAAAAGTGTAGAATATAGCGATTATTATATTCATATGATACGTTTTTTTCCTCTTCTCTGTTCCCAGTTAAGTGTTCCCTCCATACCTAAAAATTTCCAATATTTCACAACTCAAATCATATTGCTATATCTGAGAAATATCAAAGAGTAATATCTCTTTCTTAGTTAAGATTTTTGATTCCAGAAAAAATTTAACTTATTTAAGCAATGATTACTAAATTATTAAGTTAAATTGGATGAAAATTATCCATAATAAAATTAGAAAGATATTTAGGAGTGGACTTATAAAAAAAATACTTGACAAAAATTATAAGTTTTGTTACAAAAATCTTAAAAATTGATATACTTTAAGAGGATTTTAGATTGTGAAAGTAGCGATTGTTGGTTTTGGATTTAATGCAGAGAAAGCCCATGTACCAGTATACAGAGATCGTTCTGATATTCATCTCAAAGCAGTAGTAGATCCAGTCACATCTAGACGTGCAGCAGCGCTTCGACAATATGCAGATATTCGAGTTTATGAACAATTTAGCGATTTATTAGAAGAATATTCTAGTGAAATAGACGTAATAGATATTTGTTTACCTAATACTTTTCATTTAGAAAATATCAAACAAGCATTAGCAGCAGATAAGCATGTCTTATGTGAAAAGCCATTAGTTTTAAATAAAGCTGAGTATTATGAATTAATCAATATAGCAAACGAACGAAAACGTATTTTATATCCATGTCATAACTATAAATTTGCTCCTTCAATAGTTCACGCTGCCTACTTAATTAATTCAGGTGAAATAGGGGTACCTTTATTTGCATCATTTAATATATTTGGTGCAGGCTTTCAACCAGGTGTACGGGGAAAAGACAAAGAACTATCTGGTGGTGGTATTATGATAGACCATGGTTTAGATGCAATTTCTGTTGCTCAAACCTTATTTGGTGGCTTCCCTCAACGTATATCTGCACATACTAGAAGTTTTAATGAAACAAATAGTCAACTTGAAGATGTAGCTGTTTTTTGTTTAGATTGGGAGAGCAAATTAATCAACATTAGTGTCAGTTCTTTAGGGTCTATTCCAAAAGCTTATTACAGAATTCAGGGAACAGAGGGAGAAATTAGTATTGAGAATAATGATGTATTTTTAAGTGTTAAAGATCAACCAGTTCAGCATATTTTTGTACCTACATATTTTGACGATCCTGGTCATACTAATTGGTTTAATGGATTGATTGAGAATTTTCTAGATTGTGCTAATAATCCAGGTACTGAACCATTCTCTTTGATGGAAGCTGGTTTAGTTCTAGAGATAGCTGAAAAAGCTAATCACTCTAGTAATAATGGAGGTAGTTGGATGGGAATAGAATTTACTACTAAGTCATTACAAATGGTTGGTTAATTTATGACTAGGTTCTGGAACTAGGTCTACGATTTAAGAAGGTAGTAAGTTTTAGGTAATAGATATTTTGTAATCTACAACTTATTACCTTCTAATTAACTTTGCCAAGAAAAATAAGTAAAAAGCTTTTTTTTGATTATACTAGAGGGTATAGTCCTAGAAAGGGATGAAAATTAAAATATTTCTGATTTCAAGCTACTAACAGATGGCGGTAGTTACTATTAATACAGTTCCTACCTATAGCAATCAGGAATGAGTTGTGAGAATTGAGATGTTCCTTAAAAGTGTAGAATATAGCAATTATTATATTCATATGATACGTTTTTTTTCTCTTCTCTGTTCCCAGTTAAGTGTTCCCTCCATACCTAAAAATTTCCAATATCTCACAACTCAAATCATATTGCTATACAAAGCTAACTGTTCACTTAAATGAAACCTTCAGACCTTAGATGACGATAAAATTTCTAATTTTTTTTAGAACAAATTTATAAGCCTAGTTATAGCCACTTTTTTAAATCTAGAATAAATATGATACAGCAATCTTAAATTCTCTTCTCCCTCAGAGTCTACAATATTTTACAACTTAAACAAACTTCTTATATACTTGAAATTAAGTTCAGCAGAACAAATTTTTTCTACTTAGCACTTATATAGTTTTAGCTAAAAATTTATCGTTAATTAGGGTTTGCTGATTAAATATCAAAGCATTTACTGATATGATTTTTAGCCTTTTTAGGTCTTGAAAAAGTACCTGGTTTTCAGCTCCAATAGCTCAAAAAGGAGCGCATTTTGGGCAAGATAGGGGAAGAAAAATCTTGGGACGATTTTTATGATTACCTCTTCTATATAGCAGTCGAAACAAAGGTTAGGACATTTACAAAGGCTTAAACTCAGTGAGGGATTACTTTTAACTTTTGACTTTTGACTTTTGCCTTGCGCGGAGCGCTATAATTCTCATTCCTCCTGACTTCACCGATTATTGATTCTGGCTCCTCCTCTGAAAAAAAGACTTTTTCAACAAACCCTAATTAGTTTATATTAGTGCCTTTTATAGTACTTAACTATGATTATTTATTAACTTCAAATCAACTAAATATCAATCCTTAAATAACTTATTAATTCTGCTCTACAATAATATATTAATAGCAAATTCATTTATGCAACCTCACATAAAATTTGTATAAGACAGCGCCACCTATGACCTAACACCTAATTATGTGTAGCCTTATAGAAGCCATTTGGAATATTAGCTAATGTTGGGTTTTTAGGCCAAGAAGTGAGGATATTGATATTTAATTACTATAGATAGATATCTCCAACAATCAAAAATCATGCTCTTTTATTGCACTGTTATTCATCAATTCTTTCCCCCTACTCTGTACGGACGTTCCATGCAACGTCCCTACTACTCCCTATGGGTGGAGGAGATGCTTAATATATCCGTTTAGGGGTTCTATATAAAATTGGTATAAGAGTTTAGCAATAGGAAATTTTGAATTCTCAACTATATAACTATGTTATCCAAAAAATTTCCGAATTCTCACCGTTCACGTTTACTATTACTAAGTGAACGAATTATGGCATTACTAATTCTTGCTAATGTAATATTAGTAATATTTGATATTACCTATATAAAAATCCGTCATTGGTACTTAAAAATAGATTTATACCTACAAACCGTCACTGATACTCCTCAAAAAAAATATCTCCAAAAAGTAGATAATCTACAAGAGGAATTAGAAAAGAATGGTTTAGAGTCACCAAAAGTAGAAAATTTATTAGACGATTTACGCATTAGTAGCTTTGAAATATTCATTAATCGTCCTCCATTTAAAGTCATCAATAATTATGGAAATTTAGCAAAAATTCGGCAAATATTCACTACTCACACCAAAAGAGAAAGTTTTTCACAAGCAGTACAGATGTTTTGGGATGAAAATTACTTAGAAACACAAGGTTGGCAAAGTCAGTTAGAATTTTTTAACAAAAAAATTCGCCCTTTAATGTTATTGTATGAGCCGAAATTACAGTATGATTTAATTAAAGGAATAGAGCCATTCCGAGATTCACAAAATTATCTAATCGCAGTTAGTGAACTGAAAATATTACTCGAAAAAAAAGGTCTGGAAGGAGAAGAAATAGAATCTTTACTCAAAGAATTACGCGGTAGTAGTAGCGAATTAATTGATAGAGACTATGATTTCCAGATAGTTAATCAGATTGTAGTTTTAACTCAAATAAAATACCGGATGAAGCAACATATTTATAGCCAGATTCCAGATAGTAATATGAGTTTAACTCCTACTCTTCAAATTCTACAGTCATTAAACCTACTCCAATATTTAGCACCAGAAATTTTGTTGGCAGATAAATCATCAAAAATAGCATTTAATACCTTCTGGAGTAGTCAATATTTAGAAAGATATCAATGGGAACAAGAGTTAGATTTTTTTTCAGAAAATATTCAGTTTTTAATGCACTCTTTTTACTTTCGCGATTTGGGTAAGGATGGGGAATTTGTAGATAGATTTTGGTTAGTAGATTTACCTTGGATGATTATATTTTGGATAGAGTTTATTGGGCGAACTTTACTAATTAATCGTCGTTCTAATTTAAGTTTATGGTGTGCTGTTAAAAACCGTTGGTATGATGTTTTTTTACTACAACCTTGGCTACCTTCACTGCGAATAATTACTGTATTTATTCGTTTACAGAAAGTTAAATTGCCAGATATGAAACAGTTTTACACAAATATCCGATTCAAACTTATTGGTAGTTTTGCTCAGGAAATAATTCAAGTTGTAGTAGGTGGGAGTATAAATCAGCTTCAAAATAATATTAGTCAAGGTTCTCTAAAAAAAGCTATATTTGAATCAAAAAATAAATCAGATAAAGTTTATGTAGATAAAAATGACTATGGAAATATTCAGGAAATTATTAACAATATACTTGAAGTAACTGCTTGTAGAGTCCTTCCAGAAATTTATCCAGATATTGAAGATTTTTTACGCTATCAGGTTGAAAAGTCTATGCAGCAGTTATCTATATATAAACGTTTACAAAAAATACCTTTTTTACGTCGCTTACCGGATAAAATTGCTAATAATTTAGTGATACAAATATCAAGTACAATTGCTAGAAGTCCACAAAAAGTCTATCAAACACAACCTGATGTGGTAAGTATCAAACTTAGACAACAGTTAGTCAGACAGTTTACAACTAAGTTTCTATCAGAATTGCAAGAAAAACAAACTTTTGAAGAAATAGAAGTTTTAATGATTAATTTGCTTGAAGAAATTAAAAATAGTTACGTTAAACCATCAAATCAAACTAATTTACAACCTGCGGAAACAACTATTCCTAAGATTATATCTACAAAAGTAATTGAGCTAAAAAATGGAGATGCTAGTCAACTCGATAAATAGCTAATTTCAGTTATCAATTATCAGTTATCAGTTATCATTACCTCCGGCTTTAGTCGGAAGCTTGAAATATTGAACTTAATATTCTCTTGCTCGATTGGATATGGCTCTGAAACCTCGCCATCCCACCCTACGGGAAGCTACGAAGAAAGAACTCCGTTCCGCTGTCGCGATCGACCGCTTTTCATCCCCTTAAAAGGAGAAGCTTTGGACCTCATTTTTTGGTAATTAGGGTTTGCTGAAAAAGTCTTTTTTTCAGAGTAGTAGCCAGAATCCAGAATTCAGAATCCAGGAGGAATGAGATTCCGAGAAGAAATAGCCAGAAGAATCTTCCCTTGATTTTCTAACCATATTTTTGCCCAAAACCCTAGATTTTTGAACTGGAACTACCTAAAAGCTGATACTCCCTTAGTACCTGCAAAGTCTGAAACCTTTGCCATTAAAAACTTTGATATTTAATCAGCAAGCCCTAATTACTCTTGAGAAACTTTAGCTGCTTCTGCTTTATTTAATAAATTAAGATGACTATTCATTTGAATTAAATATTTCTCCAACAACAAATAATCTTTAGACTTAAGTAAAGGATCATTTTTAGCATTAACAACCTCCTCTAATGGTAAAACACGAAAGTTTAATTTCCCATTTTTCCGATAACGATGCACCCATGTTGGTATACCTTTCACGGTAGAAATTTTAATCGTTTCCTCTGGAAAATTTTTCTGAATATTAACCTGAAAAATTACTCCCAAATCAGTATATTTTCTCATTTGATTAGAAATAAAATTACCCATGGAATAAATCGCAACAGCTTGACGAGTATCTCCATTTTCTTCAGTAATTTGAAAAAATTTATATGGTTGAACTACATGAGGATGACTACCTAAAATAATATCTGCTCCTCCATTAACTAAATTTTCCACTAATTGTTTTTGTTGAGTATTAGGTAGACGTTGATATTCTGCACCAAAATGTAGAGATACTGTGACAATATCAGCTCCTTTTTCTCTTGCCCTAGTAATATCTTGAATAATTTTTTGTTCATCAATTAAATTTACCAGATAATCTTTTCCTTGAGGAATTGGGATACCATTAGTACCATAAGTGTAAGCCAAAAAAGCCATCAAAATTTTATTTTTTTCCACCATTAAAATATGTTGAGATTCTGCTAAAGAGGCTGCTGTACCTACTGGATAAATATCGCGATCGCGTAAATTTTTTAGAGTTTTCAATAGACCTTTTTCTCGTCTATCTAATGAATGGTTATTAGCAGTAGTTAAAATATTAAAACCTGCCCATTTAATAGCATCAGCTAATGTTGCCGGAGCATTAAATAAAGGATATCCTGTATATCCAGATTCTGCTCCTGCTAATGTTGTTTCTAGATTACCAATTACCCAATCACCAGCAGATAAAATATCTTTTACTTCTGTGAAAAAAGCTTGATAAGAATAAGTTTTAGTTTGAGAATTATAACCAGATTTAATTTGCATACCGTGCATCATAATATCTCCAACTGCCATTAATTTTGCCTCAGTAACGTAGGGAGTTGGTTGAGGTGGTTGAGGTGATTCTACAGGTAAAGTTTCTGGTAGTTTTTCCGTTTTAGTTTCAGGGTATATATTGCAACTAGAAATAAATAGTATTCCAGTTAGACAAATCAGCTTAATTAATTTCTTATACTCAAAGTTATTGATTTTATAGATCCAAATAATCATCTTTAAATTTACTCAAGTTATTGGAATTGTATAGCAGGCAATAGGCAAAGGGCAACAGTGGGAAAAACATTGCCTAGTCTAAAATTCATCATTAACAGGACTTACGCAAGGACACTATATATAGTGTCTACTAATTTAGGCGATCGCTTAAAAATTATAGCGATCGCCTGAAAATAGATACGATACCATAATTAAAACCAAGGTAAAAAGCACCTATAAAATAAAAATTGCCCTGAATCTTATTGTAGGCTTCTTCAATTCTTGGCTCAAATAGTCTGAGAGTAATTCCTGTTTTACTTGATAAATAGTTTTTCCTATTTTCACTGCTAACCTTTTTAAAAAATTCCAGACTAACATAGCACAAGCTATGTGATTTTTTTGAATTTTACTCAGACGAAATTGACAAAATTCAATACCAGTTAATTGTTTAATTCTGGCGTGAAATTCTTCAATTTTCCATCTAGTTTGAGTCTCAAATTCTACAGCATCTACTGAAGATTGACTTAAGTCGTTAGTTACAACATATTCTGTTCTATTGGTGGAAACAGTCGCCCCTATGGAGCTTGACTTTTTTATCCCTTGGAAAACCTTTAATTTTAATTATTTTACCTGATATTTTTTCGGATTTATTCCAACATAATTCTCCTATTTTTTTATATTTTTCTACTTCCAAGTATATGAAACACAGATATGAATAATTAAATGTTTATAGTGCAGGCATCTTACCCGCGATAGGTGTATCTCACACTTGGTGGAATCTGCTGTAAATCTTGTCGAAGATCGACAATGTTGTTACTTTGTTCGATCGCCCAACTCCTTTAAACAAGGCAAGGCCATTTCATTCTTGCCAAAAAATGAGGTCCAAAGCCTCCCCTTTTAAGGGCTTTAGTCAGAGGTACTGATAACTGATAACTGAAATGACCCCAAGTGTAGAATTATGAAGTAAGGAGCAGATTTAGTTGGTTAAATTGGCCAATAAATGGAAAAAAGCCTGATTGATTACCTGAAAGAAGTAACAGAAAAATATTGTACAAACGGCCCAAAATTCCATCCACCCAACTCAGTTGTGGATTTTGACAAAAGATAACTTAAACTACGCAGCAGAAAATCTCCAGCAAAAGGGATTACTTCTGACTTCTGACTTTTGACTTCTGACTTGCGCATAGCGCCATAACACTTAGTCCCAGGGAAGAATTAACATAGAGATAGTAGCCCAATCTTATTAATATGAGTTATTGCCTAAATCCTCAATGCCCAAATCCACAAAATCCTGAAGGGACTCTATATTGCCTTGCCTGTGGAGCAAAATTGCTGCTGAGAGAAAGATATCGCCCCATGAAACCAATAGGTAGGGGTGGGTTTGGTCGGACTTTTTATGCCGTAGATGAAGATAAACCTTCCCACCCTCCTTGTGTAATTAAACAATTTTTACCTCAAAATACTGGCGACCCAAAAAAAGCTGCCGAGTTATTTCAACAAGAAGCAGTTAGATTAGATGAACTTGGTCAACATCCACAAATTCCAGAATTATTAGCTCACTTTGAACAGGATAATAATCAATATTTAGTACAGGAGTTTATTGATGGTTCTAATCTTGCTCAAGAATCAGTAAACAAAGGTCCATTTAATGATAATCAAATTAAACAAATATTGAATGAATTATTACCAGTTTTACAGTTTATTCACGAACATAAAGTAATTCATCGGGATATTAAACCAGAAAATATTATTCGTCGTAATTTTCCACCACAAACTACAGGATGGATGACTAATACAAATCGATTAGTATTAGTTGATTTTGGTGCAGCTAAAGTTATTACTGGAACTGCTTTAATGCAACCTGGAACAATAATTGGTAGTCCAGAATATGTAGCTCCAGAACAAGTAAGAGGTCATGCTATTTTTGCTAGTGATATCTATAGTTTGGGAGTAACTTGTATTTATTTATTAACTCAAGTATCTCCTTTTGATCTATTTGATGTAATGAAAGATAAATGGGTGTGGCGAGATTATTTGAATCAGTCTATTAATAGTATGTTAGGCAGAGTTCTTGATAAAATGCTGGCAACTAACCCAAAAATGCGTTATCAGTCTGCTGCTGAGGTAATGAAAGAATTAAACCCAGAACAGAAGGTCCCTACTCTCCCTAATATTTCTTCACACACACCATCCCCAACCACAAGACCAACACCATCTCCTACACCCACTAGAGCGCCAATACCTACATACACACCAATTCGACAAACAAATAATTCCATAACTGCACCACCTCATGTTATCCAACCGACAATTATTCCTCAACCACAAAAATCTACTTGGAAATGTGTATCGACCCTGACCGGACATTTTGACTCAGTAAATTCAGTAGCATTTAGTCCGAATGAGGAAATTTTAGCTAGTGGGAGCCGGGATAAGACTATTGAAATTTGGGACATGAACAAAGGTAGACGTTGGTATACTCTTACTGGTCATGGCGACTCTGTACAAGCTGTGGCATTTAGTGAAAATGGAGAAATGTTAGCTAGTGGGAGTCGGGATAAAACTATCGAAATTTGGGATATGAAAAAAGGCAAACGCTGGTTTACTCTCATCGGTCATTCTGACTGGGTTGATACAGTGGCATTTAGCCCAGATAGTCAAGCATTGGCAAGTGGGGGTAGGGATAAGGCAATTGAAATTTGGAATTTGCAGAAGGCGAAGCGGTGGTTTACTCTAGTTGGGCATAAAGACCGGGTTTGTAGTGTTGCTTTCAATAAAGATGGTCGGATATTGGCAAGTGGGGGTCGCGACCAAACAATTAAAATGTGGGATTTTCAGAAGGCGAAGGAGCTGTTTACAATTAAGGGTCATTCTGACTGGGTGCGATCGCTTGTTTTTAGTCCAGATGGTGGCACATTAGCCAGTGGTAGTAGGGATGGCACTATTAAGTTATGGCAGGTTTATGGAGGGGAACTTATTTCGACACCTATACAAAATTTGAAATATGGTATGAGCGATGTTTTGTCTGTTGCGTTTAGTCCGGATGGAAAAATTGTTGCGGGTGGGTATCGTAATGGGATTATTAATTTATGGGATGTGACTACCGGAGAATTGTTGGAAACTCTTGAGGGTCATTCTTCTGATGTATTTTCGGTGATGTTTAGTCGGGATGGTAAAAGTTTAGCTAGTGGGAGTAATGATAAAACTATTAAAATATGGCAGGTTCCTAAATAAAGTTCAACAATTAATAGGTAATAGGTAATAGGTAATAGG
>NZ_CEZPJD010000033.1:0-4126 GCF_983059655.1 Okeania sp. | reverse complement strand
GCAGGTTCCTAAATAAAGTTCAACAATTAATAGGTAATAGGTAATAGGTAATAGGGAACAGGGAACAGGGAGAAATAATTGATAATTGAACAGGGAACAGGGAACAGGGAACAGGGAACAGGGAACAGGGAGAAATAATTGATAATTGAACAGGGAACAGGGAACAGGGAACAGGGAACAGGGAGAAATAATTGATAATTTATGGATAATAATTGAACAGGGAACAGGGAACAGGGAACAGGGAACAGGGAGAAATAATTGATAATTTATGGATAATAATTGATTTTATTTTTGATTTTTACCAGATGTCTAATAGCTTAAAATTTTCATACTAATTCCATTATGATAATGGTAGTCCAGCATAGCAGTGGTAGATCGTTAAACTCCTCCTTCCTTCTGCTATAATGGTCAATATTTTAATATTTGCCAACCATCGCTTTATTCATCCATACTGAAATTTTTTCAATAAAAAAATGCTGCTAGAACTGAAAAGATTAACCATACCACCAGGTCAAAAAGTGTTGTTAAAAGATGTAAGCTGGCAAGAATTTGAAGAAATTCTCAAAGACTTAGGAGAAAATCGTGCTTCTCGAATAGCTTATACAAATAACACTTTAGAAATTATGAATCCATTACCAAAACATGAACTTAGCAAAGAAATTATTAGCGACTTAGTAAAAGCACTCTTAGAAGAACTAGACAGAGAATTTTTAACTCTAGGTTCAACAACTTTCAAAAATGAGCAAATGGCAAAAGGAATAGAACCAGACAATTGTTTTTATATTGAAAATGAAGCTAAAGTTCGTGGGAAAGAACGTCTGGATTTAACTATTGACCCATCGCCAGATTTAGCCTTAGAAATAGATATAACTTCTCGTACTCATCTGAGTATTTACGCAAATTTAGGAGTAGGGGAACTTTGGCGATTTGAAAAAGGAAAATTACAAATCTATGTGTTAGAAAATAATAAATATATAGAATCAGAATTTAGCCCTCATTTTCCAGATTTACCCTTAACTGAAGTAATTCCAGAATATAGTATTCGCTGTCAAAATATAGGTAGAAATCAAACTATGAAAACTTTTCGTAATTGGGTGAGAGAACAAATTATTAGGAAAGGCAGAAGGCTGGAGGCAGAAGGCAGAAGGGAATTCTGACTCCAGCATAGCTGCCTTCCTTTCTCCAAAGTGTAAGTATTCAACCGTTAGCGCAGCTCCCCCGGAGGGGGAACATGATATTAGGAGTGGGTTCCCACTCTCCTTATCTAAATTACACCTATGCTACCGGACATGATATCACTGCATTCTCCTGTACATCGCCCTACAGGCGATTTCCCTATCTAACTACTTCTTCAAGCACGGCCAACAAATGCACAATAAGTTGAGAATAGATTAACTTAAATATCAGACGCGCCAAAAAGAGTTAAATATGATCCAACAGCCTAAACCTCAATATTCTCTAGCCTGGATTGGCAAAATTGCTGAAGTCCCTAAACCAGAGTGGGATGCTCTGGCCCAACCTTTAAAAACTCCCTTCCTAGAATGGGACTGGCTGCATAATATGGAAACTTCTGGTAGTGTGGGTGGTAGAAGTGGATGGCTACCGCAACATTTAACAGTATGGCGGGATAGACAATTGATAGCAGCAGCTCCACTTTATATCAAGGGACACAGTCAAGGTGAATTTGTTTTTGACCATCAATGGGCCGATGTAGCTTACCGCTTAGGTATTGAATATTACCCGAAGTTATTGGGAATGTCGCCTTTTACTCCTGCTGAGGGATATAGATTTTTAATTGCACCTGGGGAGGATGAAGATGAAATGACAGCCTTGATGGTCAATGAAATCGATCATTTTTGCGATCGCCATCATATTTCTGGATGTCATTTTCTCTATGTCGATCCAGAATGGCATCCTGTACTGCAACGTAATGGTTTTAGTAGTTGGCTACACCATAGTTACATTTGGCAGAATCAAGGTTATCAAACTTTTGATGACTATCTCAAAGTGTTTAATGCTAATCAACGTCGTAATATTAAGCGAGAACGCAAAGCAGTAGGAAAAGCTGGTTTACAAATGCAGACTTTCACTGGGGATGAAATACCGAAAGCTTTGTTTTCTAAGATGTACAGTTTTTACGAGAGTACCTGCGATAAATTTGGTTGGTGGGGTAGTAAATATTTAACAAAGCGATTTTTTGAGCAATTACATCACGACTTTCGTCATCGAGTATTATTTGTAGCAGGTTACAGTGAGGAAGATGACCGCTTGCCTGTAGGAATGTCGTTTTGTATTACTAAGGGCGATCGCCTTTATGGTCGTTACTGGGGCAGCACCTACGAAATAGATTGTTTACATTTTGATGCTTGTTATTATGCTCCGATAGAATGGGCGATCGACCATGGTATTAATACTTTTGACCCTGGTGCTGGTGGGCGTCATAAAAAACGGCGTGGTTTTCCAGCGACACCTAACTATAGTCTGCACAAGTTTTATCATAATCGTTTATCAAAAATCTTCTTGTCTTACATTGGGCAAGTGAATGAAATGGAACAGTTAGAAATGGAGAGAATTAATGAAGATTTACCTTTTAGTCAGAGTAATTCTTAAAAGCTAAGAAAAAATTGGGCTTAATAGTTTTGTGGAATGGGCATCTTGCCCGTTCCTGATATTTTCCACATTGTCGAAAATCGACAAGTTTTAAAAATATTCTTTTCGATTTTAGTTCCATATCATGCTAAATACCTTGCTATGACTAAGTTTCAGTAATTTTTTAAATTTGTCAAAAAGTTGTCGATCTTCACTGTCGATTTTCGACAATGTTTTGATTTGCCTATTCTATAATCTGTAATTAGGGTTTGCTGAAAAAGTTTTTTTGTTGAGATAGGGAGTAGGGAGTAGGGAGTAGGGAGTAGTTAAGATTCAGGAGGAACGGGGAGTTATAGAGGAGGTAGTCGGATATATTTATCCCTTGATTTTTCCGCCCTTCTCTGCTGAAAATGCTGATTTTTTGAGCTTGATCGACCGAAAAGCTGGTACTTTTTTCGCGCTAACAAAGACTAAAACCAATATCAGTCAATGCTTTGAGAGTTAATCAGCAAGCCCTAATTAAGTTATCGATCTCCAATAACGGGAGTAACCACATTTTTAGTAAAGAAGTGTTTCTACATTAAATCTAACCGTAGAAGCAAACCGCTGTTTGTCCCTACATCTAAATCTAGATATCTGTCCCCGAAGCCGGTTCAATTTTTGGTCTATTTCTATTGGGTGGTTTGGGCGTTCGTTCTCTTTTATTGCGTATATCGCAATAATACAAAATAATACAAAAATATTTCAGAATTGGTGATATCATGTCCGGTAGCATCGGAGCGTGTATAAAATTAAGGTGACAATGGAAGAAAACCTTCTGCCTCCTGCCTCCTGCCTTCCTTTGAAACTGTTCAACCGGACATGATATTACCCAAAAATTATGATTCTACGAAGTCTTTTAAGGCTAAAAGTGTTTGAGATAAAGATTCTTTCATTTGAGCAGCTAACATAAATGAAAAAATATACTTGAAAATTCCCGAAAACAAAATTCTGTGTGTAACTAAAGTTTTGCTTTCAAATGGTTGAAGAATATGTTCCATCCTGATAGTACATAAAGGTAATTTTGATTCAGTAATAAATGACTTATTCCTAATTACTTTTACTAACCTAATTTGAACGCGAGTCCCAGATTGTATTTGTAAATCAATCAATGAATTATCAGCAAAATTTCCATGAAGATATGCATATTTAGTATCTGGGTCCCAATTCGACCATTGATTCACCTCTGAATAAATTTTAAAGATATTTTCTGGGTTGGCATTAATTTCTATTTTGGACTCAAATTGCATTGTTAGTTCACCTCATTATTATAGTGGGGAGTAGGGGAGTAGGGGAGTAGGGGAGTGGGGGAGTGGGGGAGATTAAATATTGAAGTAATTATAGAATTATCAACATATACTATATGACCGGATTCTGTATAAATCAATTTTACCAAAGAATTAATAATTAAATAATTCAATAATTCAGGTAAAAATCCTCCCCTTTCAAGGGGAAAAAAGCGGTCGTTTTGCTAGCGCATAACTACGTTAACGGCTGT
>NZ_CEZPJD010000032.1:21824-24008 GCF_983059655.1 Okeania sp. | reverse complement strand
TACCTCGTTTGTGGTACTTATAGCAGGGAACAGGCAACAGGCAACAGGCAACAGGCAACAGGCAGCAGGGAACAGGGAACAGGGAACAGGGAACAGTGGGAAAAACATTGCTTAGTCTAATTCTTGATATATCTAGGTTTCAGCCATTTCAAGCAAGTTCAGGTATTTTCATTGCTAATACTCGGTTTGAAGCCATTTTCAGTGTAAAAAATCTAAAAGTCCAGTTAGAAGTGATTTTTGTAACAGGGATGCATGAGCAACTCTCCAAAAATATTGCGCCTTAAAAGGTGGGGTTCTAGACCCATATTATTTTGATAAGTCGTGACAAATCAAAAAGTAAATAAAAAAACTGAAACTCCCATCTGTTCCCTGTTCCCTGTTCCCTGTTCCCTAAAAGCGTTAAGATTTTTATACACAAATAAAATAGGATTGCTATATTAATGACGATTAAAAGATTAATTTTAAGTATTCTGACTATTGTAGCCATTTCTTTTATTGGTTTTTCTTTATTTAGTAGTGTAACTCAGCCACAAATTCAAGGTCGTTTGGAGTTATATCAGACTAATTTATTGTTGCACGCTGCGGAATGGCAACCTGAAGATTTAGATAGTAAGAATTTTACTTTAGCTAGTGAAGCTTTGATTGGTAATGATTCTTATAAGGCAGGATTAATACAATATAAAAATGCTCGTCAGTCGGCTCAACAGCAACTGGAAAAACAAACTCTAGAGGTGGAAAATTTAGGAGAAGTACAACAGTTAGACCGGAATATAAGTCAGTTAAAAAATCTGATTAATGAATTTGATATTAATATCGGAATTTTACAGGCACAAAAAAATCAAATAGATGAAGCTAGGCAAAGTTGGCAAAATTTAACTGAGTCAGAAATAGAAAATCAGTCTTTAGGAGAAACGGCAAAAGTTTTAAGTGAAATTTGGAATAATCCAGCGAAAATTTTACCTGATGCAGAAACTTTAATCCAGAAAAATTTAGATGGATGGTTTCGTTATCGTGCCTTAAAAGAATTATATAAATTACAGGAAAGACAAGAGGTTTTAGCTCAACTAGAAACCCAGGAACAAGAAATAGCTCAACAGGCAGTATTAAAGTTAGCAATTGTTGCTGGTTTGCCAGGAATGGGATTAGTATTCGGAATAGGATTACTCATATTTTTAGGAATACAATGGTTAATCTCTGGTAAAGAATCTTTATTGTTAAAAAATGCCAATTTACCTTGGGAAGTTACTTGGGATGGTGAAACAATTTTACAAGTATTTGTAGTTGGATTTTTCTTAGTCGGACAAATTATGATTCCTTTAGGATTAGAGATTTTTAAAGGTTTCACAAATTGGCAACCTGCAATGATGGGAGTGCGGGTACAAGCTGGATATATTTTAGGGAGTTATATTCTGTTTTCTATAGGTGGTTTATTAGTACTTTATTTTTCACTAAAGTCATTTTTTCCACTGCCGGAAGGTTGGTTTAAATTTGATTTACACGATGGTTGGTTTTTTTGGGGTTTGGGTGGATATTTTGTTGCTTTGCCAATGGTAATTTTAATATCTTTAATTAATCAACAATTATGGCAAGGTCAAGGTGGAAGTAATCCAATTTTACCTATTGCTTTGAACGGACAAGATGGATTAGCTTTAGCTCTTTTTTATGTCACAGCTTCTATTGCTGCACCAGTTTTTGAAGAGATTATGTTTCGAGGATTTTTGTTGCCTTCTTTAACAAAATATATGCCAGTGTGGGGAGCTGTTGTAGCAAGTGGATTTTTATTCGCCATAGCTCATTTGAATATTTCAGAAGTTTTACCTTTAGCTGTTTTAGGAATGATTTTAGGAGTAGTTTATACTAGGTCTCGTAACCTTTTATCTTCCATGTTGTTACATAGTTTATGGAATGGTGGAACATTACTAAGTTTGTATATTTTGGGAAGTGGTAGTTCTTAATATGTAAGCATTTCCTGCGAAATGCTGCGCAAACAGCTATTAGCGTTTCCGTTTTTCATGCTCCGAAACAGCAATCAGATGTATGAACTTATGCAAGCAAGAATTGAGGTTAGGTTATAGCCAATTTCATTAATTAATTTTAATCATCCTTGGCGGATAATTTCTCTCAAGTATGATAATGAATTAATAACAAATAGCTGATGGCTGAATGCTTACTCACAAACAGACT
>NZ_CEZPJD010000032.1:13851-21724 GCF_983059655.1 Okeania sp. | reverse complement strand
TGTTTTATTTTTACTTTAGTGATGATTCTGAATGAACCGAAGAAAAAATCACCCAATAGAAAAGCTTTTGATATTATTCAATTAGTTTTTGTTCCGGTAGGAATGTTATTGTATGGAGGCATTTTAATCTTTCAAGGATGGAGACTTGATTCAGTATTATTATTCGGAGTATTTATATTAAATATAATATCTATCTTCTTGTTATTTAAGGATATTGCATTGAATTTTATACCCAAATAAGGTAAGCATTCAGCAGTCAGCTATCAGCTAGCTTCCCAGGTCATAACTGCGTTAACAGCTATTAATTTTGGAGAAGATAAAAGCAACCTTTGAAATAGAGAAAGAATAAAAATTTACTGCCAAAGCCCCATTTCTAAACCTCAGAAGTAATTATTCATTACCTATTGCTGATAGCTGACTGCTAATCGCTGAATGCTTAAATTGTAATAGTTGATAAAAGAGTCAAAATATACTGTTTACTAACTTCTTCCTTCTTCTCAAAAATTATGCAGCAGTGGATAACTAATTTTCAAGGCGAACTAGCAGCATTAACTGGTGCATTTTTATGGGCAGCATCCTCTGCAGCTTATAGCTTACTTGGGCAAAAAATATCTCCTCTAAAATTAAATCTATTCAAAGGTTTAATAGCGATCGCTCTGATTTTTCTAACTTTAATTATTAGTAACAAACTTCAGATAGAAGTCAACTTAACTACTATTAATTTATTCCTAATTAGCGGTATTCTTGGTATTGGCTTAGGAGATACTGCCTTTTTTTCTGCCCTCAAAAATATGGGTGCAAGAAGAACTCTGCTCATGGAAACTTTATCTCCTCCCATGACAGCTTTATTAGCTTTAATTTTCTTAGGAGAACAATTAACTTTTGGTGCTTGGTGTGGAATTTTAATTACAGTTGGAGGTGTAGCTTGGGTAATCTCAGAAAGAACTCCCGGTACAACAATTAGTAATGTAAATATCAAACAAGGAATAGTCTGGGCAATATTAGCAGCAATAGCTAATTCTAGTGGTGCAATTATCTCCCGTTTTGCTTTGCTTTACTCAGATATTAATCCTTTATTAAGCACATTATTTCGTTTAATTGGAGGAATAATTATTATTGTTTTATTGTTACTTTTTCAGAAAACAAAACAGGATAAATCAGAAAAATTCAACTGGTCAATAAAACTTGTAGGAGCCATTTTTATTACAGCTTTTAGCAGCACTTACTTAGGTATTTGGCTACAACAAACTTCCCTCAAATTTTCTCCCGCAGGTATTGCTCAAACTCTCTTAGCCACCAGTCCAATATTTATAATTCCCATTGCTGCTCAAATGGGAGAAAAAATAAGTATTAGGTCAGTTTTAGGAGTATTAGTTGCAGTAGTAGGAATTAGTTTACTATTCACTTTTCAGTAAATACTATGTGATAATCATTTTTAGATGAAAATAACGAATTCTTAAAGTTTTTATGAAATCTTCTAGCGACCTTCAAACCAACTCTCACCTTCCTACAATTAATGCCCATACTAATAGTATAGATGAAGCCTGGACTGGAAGCAACGAGCAATGGTGGGATTAGTACATTTCCTTAGCTGACAACAGCCAAAAGCCTGTAAATCTAGAAGAATTGATTCCCCAAGCAGAACAAGTTGCTCAAAAAGTTCCCTCCATTGAAGAATTACAAAAAGAGCTAGCTGAACCTTATCTTCTTTCAGACTCTCAATTTCAACAATTTCAGACGGAAAGTTATCTCAGAATCAAAAATATTCTCAGTCCTGGAGCGCTATATCTGTTACGACAGGAATTGAAACAGTTATTCGAGGTGCATGACAAATTTGACCCAAACCGACAATTCAGCAGCAGAGAAATGATGTGGCTTGAAAGTGATGTTGCTAAAGAGTTTGTACTGAGCAAAAGATTGGGTCAGTTAGTTGCAGAGCTATTACAAGTATCCAGCATTGTAGCATTCCGTAGGAAAACCTAGATATATCAAGAAAATAGTTAATTAAATGTAAAAACATTACTGTATAAGGTTTTGACCTTATTTTTAACCTGTTTTTTCCTAAAGTCCCGTTATTCTTATGTTTACTACTTTTTACGGACGTTGCATGCAACGTCCCTACCCACTCCTCTACTTCCCTGCTCAAGAAAATATAGAAAAGCCTTTCCCACTTTTCCCTGTTCCCTGTTCCCTGTTCCCTGTAAAAAAAACCACCAAATAAGAGATAAATCTAATTTGGTGGCTGCACAATAAGGAGTAACTATGGAAAGGAAACTTTTAGTTTAATCTTTTAGCATCGATAGTTAGAGGTAGTTTTTCTGGTTGGTCTTTAGGAATAGATAATTCCCAACCATTTGTTAAAGTTAAAACTTTAATATCTCCATCAATTTTTTGTGAAACAACCTCTTCCTCCAAATCTTTTTTAGCAACATAAACTTCTAAATTTCCTGCTGCATTATTGCGTAGAATTACTTTCATTAATTTTCCTCTACAACTTCTATTTCATTTTTACGACAGCCGATAATCATTCCTTTTTTGATGAAATGTACGGAATAAATATAAAATTTTTGTAAGAAAGTGCCAATACCACAAATGTAACCTACTTCTCCCCCTTCTAAAAGAATATCTCCTCGATTTTTTCCAGGGAAAGTACCATCATTACGAATTATTTTGCGAACTCTTACCTTTTGTTCCAATTCAAATACTGGTGGTCCATCTAATTCAATAACTTCATCTAATTTCATATAGCTGCCTCCCTAATACCGAGCTAAATATTGTGATTTTTGGTGGAATGAATAGTGATAATTTCTTTAGAGATTATGACATATTAATTATTTGAGAAAAAGTAGCTATTGCTTCTTTCTTTAAGGATACTAAAAATTAAATTCAAGCAAAATCTAAAAGTATTTATCACTATTAAACATGGGTTTATTAATGAGATAGCTTTTATTTTAGATAAACTTTAGAATTCATCTTTTAACTCATTGATCGGTCGTAAAAAAGAGTATTGCTATTGTATAGCCCTACCCATTAAGGTGTTTGACATTTCTCAACCCTAAAACCATTTAACAGTTCACTATTCCCTATTCCCTAGCGCGTAGCGCTATAAGACTCATGCCAATCAAAAATTTGTTGCAATTGTTGGAGAGAAATCATACCAAACTTCCAGAGAATCATTGGTAGAGGTCCACAAGAGGCTTCACTGTGTTTCCGTGCTACAGAAATTGCTGCAGCAGAAATAGCTAATTCTTCCTGCAAAAAATTAAGAAATAGAGTTGTTTTGCGATCGCCTTCCATAGTTATTGTCCTTAAGTATTAAACTACAGGTAATAGATAAGGAAGTTGATTAATTGATAATTGATAATGGATAATTGATAATTACTTCTGGTTAAAACCGTTACGGAATTGAATATCAGGAAATATCCTAGCACTTTTTTTCCCCTTAAAAGGGGAGGCTTTAAACCAAAATTATTTAATTATTAATTATTAATTATTAATTATTCGGTAACTCCAGATCTATTACCAATGAGAATGAAAATTGTTCATTAAATCAATGGTTGTGTTTAGGAAAAAACTTCCATCTGCCAGCATCTTTCTAACCAGTCCACTAACTCCTGGCGAGGAGCAACAAATTGCTTAATAATGCTGTGAACAAGAAGAGCATCGGTGACATTATTGACTTCTACTAATAATTCACCGCTAGTGGGACACCAGCTATTAATCATGAGTTCTTGTAAACGCTGATGAACGAACCAACGATCAATTTGAGAAAGATTCACAATTGTAATCAATTCTTGAGGGTTAGGATTATGATTGTTATACATCGTCGTCATTCCTTAGTGTTGCTGATAAAGGTTTGCAATTGTTTGTTCTAGTTGCTCAATTCTGTCAAGTAAAGCACGAGTTACTGTAGCTTGTGTATCTGGTAACCGTCCATGTTCAAGAGGTCCAACTCGTTCGCCAGATTTAGAAACAATTCGACCTGGTATACCGACAACGGTGCATTCAGAAGGAACGTCATTCAATACAATTGAACCAGCACCTATGCGGACATTATCTCCAATATTAATATTACCTAGTACCTTAGCACCAGCACCAACTACAACATTCTTGCCAATAGTGGGATGGCGTTTACCAATTTCTTTTCCCGTACCACCAAGGGTGACACCTTGATAAATTAAGGAATAGTCTCCAATAATTGCAGTTTCACCAATAACCACTCCCATGCCATGATCGATAAATACTCCCTGTCCAATTGTTGCCCCGGGATGAATTTCAATTCCTGTTAAAAACCTTCCAATATGAGAAATTAAACGTGGAATTAGAGAAATGTTCTGAAGATCTAACCAGTGAGCAAGGCGATGTAGTACTAGAGCGTGCAAACCAGGATAGCAACATAAGACTTCAACCCAGTTGCGTGCTGCGGGGTCTCGCTCAAAGATCATTTGAAAGTCTGTTAAGATTGTCTCTAGTTCTGGAAAGGTAAAATATTTATACCAAAATCTATGACGACGAGAAGAAGAAAGGTCTCTACTTGATTCTAGTTGTAGATTTTGTCGATCAGTTTCAGTATTAGCTTTGAATTTGAATGGAGATCTAAAGTTACCTTGACTTTTTTTGGAATTAGGAGTGTTAGGTAATGTACAAGTATTGCTATTTAGTAAGGTGGTCATTTCAGTTATCAGTTATCAGTTATCAGTTATCAGTTATCAGTTATCAGTACTTCCTGTAATAGGGAGCGTTGAAATTCAGTTATCAGTTATCAGTTATCAGTACTTCCTGTAACAGGGAGTGTTGAAATACTGAAGTTTATCTTTCTCTTGGTCTCATGGATATGGCGCAGGTTTCCTCACCATCCCACCCTACTGGACTGTTTCACCTAAAATGGTGCATTAGGGAGTGGGGGAGTAGGGGAGATAAAGACACCTAGAAATAAAAATCTATTGCACCATTTAAGGTGTGTCAGTCTACTACGGGAAGCTCCACACTGAAATTTTCTGCTGAAATTCAAGAAAATTTCTTCACATAAAATGGCCGAAACCGTTGCCTGTTCCCCCCATCTTTGCGTCTTCGCGTCCCCGTGTCCCCGCGTCCCCGTGTCCTACCCCCACCAACCAATTTTTTTCAGCAAACCCTAAATAAGGGGTTCGGTGTTTGACAAGGACGTTTGCTTTTAAATTTTTATATCAAGTGCCTTGTAAACTACTAACCAATATTTAACGGTCAATCTTTATTAGATATATTAAGCTTGTACTCAAAAGACTTAAAATGAATGTAGATAGATATTTGAAATATATTTTGGGGTATAGGTACTAGTATTTTTTGTAGCGTGTACGAGTATTTACTGAACAATGTACTAGTATTTTTGTACTCAAGGTTGATGCTTGTGTATCAGCAGGTTTGAAGTTTTTAAGGGGGGTTTGTGCTGAAATTGAAACTTGTACTCAAATTATAGTTTAACTCATAATTATGGGGAAAAGATTAAAAAAAATATTAAAAATTATCTACTTAATTCTGAAAAAACTGCTAAATTTATTACAGAAGCGAAAAAGTGGTATTTTTATTTTTAGCTACAGAAAATTGAAAATTTTTCTCAAGACGAAGCATTGAAAATTACTTATATTAATCCTGAAAAACTGCTAAATTTTTTACAAAAACTAAAAAGTTGTATTAAAGTCATATTGAGTTTTTGGCCAAATAAAAATGTTAAGGAAATTGGTCATATTTTTCAAGATTTTGTTAATGTAGATTACTCTAAAGTGCAGTTATATTAAATCTGGATAATTAATAACGAATTGCTTTATTCCTGACAACTTTGCTCCTTTTTTCCTACATTCTTTCTGTCAATATTGAAAATAATTGTCAAACTTTAAAGAAAAATTAAAATCAATCTAAACTACTTGCCAAAAATTGATACATTGTATACAGTAAGAAAAGGTTGAGTTGAATAAGGGGTGTATGAGTACAGGAGTATAGAGGCAAAAATCAAAGTTAAAAAGTAGTTTAATTCCTGATATATGTAGGTTTGATAACGAGTACATAGAACTCTGTACCATTACCCCATAAATACTTGTACCCCACTTAAAAAATACAAGTACCTATACCCCAATAAAAAAATTAGATATCTCAATTTGATTTGAATTATTAGATGATACAAATCTGAGTACAAAACTAATCATAATAATCAATATTAATCCGGGTTGTTGACAATAGGAATTTAAAGGCCACTGATATAAAAACTATAACGCCGGACACCTAAACCACAGACGGAAAATAACCGTTTCAGGAAAAGTGTATCGACGCGAGTAATCCGTCACTCACGGCGACAGCTAGCCCAACAATAGTGGAAACTTAGATGTTACAGCCAACAGAACTATCTTCCAAACCAACAGTAGACAGCTTCGCAAAAACCACGAAGAGCACGGAAAAGAAATCCGGAGGCTGCGTGTCAAAGGGTTGTGGAACTACTACCGAACAAGAACTTCCCGCTAGTATTCAAGAACGCGTTGCTAACCATCCTTGCTACAGTCAAGAAGCGCATCACCATTATGCGAGGATGCACGCTCCAGTTGCACCAGCTTGCAACATTCAATGTAATTTCTGTAACCGTAAATACGACTGCGCCAACGAAAGTCGTCCCGGTGTAGTTAGTGAACTGCTAACTCCTGAAGAAGCAGCTCATAAAGCTCTAGTAATTGCAGGCAAAATTCCCCAAATGACTGTTATGGGAATTGCCGGACCTGGAGATCCATTAGCGAACCCAGAGAAAACATTCCGCACTTTTGAGCTTGTAGCTGAGAAAGCACCAGATATCAAGCTTTGCTTATCAACCAATGGTCTAGCTTTACCCGATTATATAGATCGACTCAAAGCACTCAACATTGACCACGTTACTTTAACGATTAATATGGTTGACCCTGAAATCGGGGTAAAGATTTATCCTTGGGTTCATTTTCGCCGGAAACGTTACAGAGGAATTGAAGGGGTAAAAATTCTGCATCAAAGGCAAATGGAATCCCTAGACTTACTCAGAGAAGCTGATATTCTCTGCAAAGTTAACTCAGTCATGATTCCTGGCATCAATGATGAGCATTTAGAAGAAGTCAATAAAATTGTTCGTTCTAAGGGTGCATTCATTCACAATATTATGCCTCTGATTTCTTCACCAGAACACGGCACTTACTTTGGCTTAAATGGTCAGCGTGGCCCTACCACTGAAGAATTAAAAACATTACAAGACAAATGTGATGTTGGTGGTATGAAAATGATGCGTCACTGCCGTCAATGTCGTGCAGATGCAGTTGGTCTGTTAGGTGAAGACAGGAGTAAAGAATTCACAAAGGAAGCAATCATGGAGATGACTCCAGAATATGATCTGGAAAAGCGTAAAGAATTCCATGCTGGCATTGAAGGTTTCCGCGATAAATTAGCAACAGCCAAGGCAGAGACTCAGGTACAAGAAGCAGTTGCTGAAGCTGGTCCTCCTATACTGTTAGCAGTAGCAAGTAAGGGTAACGGATTAGTTAATCAACACTTTGGTCATGCTAAAGAGTTTATGATTTATGAAGTTGATGGTGTGAAAGCTAGATTTATTGCTCACCGCAAAGTTGACCACTATTGCTTAGGTGGTTATGGTGAAGAAGGCAGTTTGGAGAATATCATTAAGGCAATTTCTGATTGTAAAGCTGTGCTGGTTTCTAAAATTGGTGAGAGTCCTAAAGAAAAGGTACTCGACGCAGGAATAGATGTAGTAGAGAGCTATGATGTAATTGAAACAGTTGCTTTAGATTTTTACAAGCAATTCATAAAACTAATACAACCTGCATAGGTAAACGGAATTCAGAATTTAGAATTCAGAATTTAGAATTCAGAA
>NZ_CEZPJD010000032.1:0-13751 GCF_983059655.1 Okeania sp. | reverse complement strand
ACCTGCATAGGTAAACGGAATTCAGAATTTAGAATTCAGAATTTAGAATTCAGAACTCATATCATGTCCGGTAGCATCGGTATTGTATAGCAAAGGTAGGCAACAGCTCATCTGGCAACAGGTAGGAATACTTAAGAGAAAGAAAAAAACTTAAATTTCCTGTAGATATTCACCTTTGGGTTTACACAAACGATACCAGCGGACATGATATCAGAATTCAGAAGTTAGAACTTATAGGCTAAAAACTTTCACAAGACAACGGAAGTCAACGGAAGCCAGAAGTCAGAAGTTTCAGGCAATTATTTGACATTAGCTTAAAACTCAAGCAATGGAAGATGTTTCCTTCTTCCTTCTTCCCTCTTCCTTCTTCCCTCAACATCTCTACAACCATCACCTCAAGTATTTAGTCAGCTATGCAACAAAATATTTATCTCGATAACAATGCTACTACCAAAGTAGATGATGCAGTGCTAGCGGAAATGCTGCCTTACCTGAGTCAGTTTTATGGCAACCCTTCTAGTATGCACACTTTTGGTGGACAAGTTGGTAAAGCTGTGAGAAAGGCGCGATCGCAAGTTGCAGCTTTATTAGGTGCCCAGGATACAGAAATTGTCTTTACCAGTTGTGGTACTGAGGGCGACAATGCTGCAATTCGAGCTGCTCTCACTGCCCAACCAAATAAACGGCATATCATTACTACTCAGGTAGAACACCCGGCAGTTTTGAATCTGTGCAAGCATTTGGAAAAGCAGGGTTATACCGTTACTTATCTGTCAGTAGATAGCCAAGGAATGATAGATTTAATGGAACTAGAGGCTGCTATTACAGGTGATACTGCCTTGGTTTCCGTTATGTACGCTAATAATGAAACAGGCGTGATTTTCCCCATAGAGAAAATTGGGCAGATAGCTAAGGAATATGGTGCGCTATTTCATGTTGATGCGGTGCAAGTAGCAGGGAAAATTCCCCTGGATATGAAGAATAGCACTGTAGATATGCTGGCTATTTCTGGTCACAAATTGCACGCACCCAAGGGTATTGCTGCTTTATATGTACGTCGTGGTACTCGGTTCCGTCCGTTATTAATTGGCGGACATCAGGAACGTGGTCGCCGTGGTGGTACGGAAAATGTGCCTGGTATTATTGCTCTGGGTAAAGCTTGTGAATTAGCACAGGAGCATTTGGCACATATCGACCGGGAACGGGAACTGCGCGATTATTTGGAGAACGGCATTCTTGCTGCTATTTCTGATTGTGCTGTGAATGGTCATCCTACTGAAAGGTTGCCTAATACTACTAATATTGGCTTCAAGTTTATTGAGGGAGAAGCAATATTGCTGCATTTGAACCATTATGGTATCTGTGCTTCTTCTGGATCTGCTTGTACTTCTGGGTCTCTGGAACCATCTCACGTTTTGCGAGCAATGGGTCTGCCCTACACTATTTTGCATGGCTCGATTCGTTTCTCATTATCACGTTATACAACCCGCCAAGAAGTTGAGGAAGTGTTAGCAGTGATGCCTACTGTTGTGGAGCGTTTACGGGCTTTATCCCCCTTTAAGAACGACCAAGCTAATTGGTTGCAAGAACGACAAGAGGCAACTGTACAATCCTAAAATTTACAATGTTTTAAGGATTACTACACTTTTGTTTACGCTACATTTTTGTAGCAACAATAACAGAAAAACTCTGTTGATTCCGCAACAATCATTGCATAGCTTAAAGAGGGGTATATCTCACGTAAGAACTCACAAAATTGTAGCAGGATTAACAGAAAAAATATTCCTCAACCTAGAGTATAAACAATATAACTTCTAGGGGAAATGAGTAAAATTCAACGCTGATTACTTGAAAAATAAATTTAAGGAAAAAAGGGTTGCTTGAATATAAAAAATGTGCAATACTAAATAATATACAAGTTTAACCCCACCTAAAAAAATTAATAAATTATTGCTCTAGAAACTGAGTAGTAATCTTCAAGAAAAAGCGCAACTTTCATCAGTAAAAATTAGGGTGTTCTAAACAATAAGGGCTATGTGGGAATATACTGAAAAGGTAATGGACTTGTTCTATAACCCCCAAAATCAAGGAACCATTACAGACCAGAAAGAAGGGGAAAAGGTAGTTAGCGGTGAGGTAGGAAGTATAGCGTGTGGAGATGCTCTCAGCCTACACCTCAAAGTAAATGAAGCTTCCGGCGAAATCTTAGATGCAAAATTTCAAACCTTTGGCTGTGCAAGTGCAATCGCTTCATCTTCTGCCCTGACAGCAATGCTCAAAGGCAAAACCATAGACGAAGCCATGAATATCAAAAACCAGGATATCGCAGGATACCTGGGAGGGCTGCCAGAAGAAAAAATGCACTGTTCAGTCATGGGAGAGGAAGCATTAGAAGCAGCAATTTTTAAATATAAAGGTATTGAAGTAGAAGTTCACGAAGAAGACCACGAAGGTGCATTAGTTTGTAGCTGTTTTGCAATTACCGAAAATAAGATTAAGCGAGTAATTCGGGAAAACAACCTCAAAACAGCGGAAGAAGTAACAAACTATGTGAAGGCTGGTGGTGGTTGTGGTTCCTGTCTGGCAGATATTGACGATCTAATCGCATCGGTTTACGAAACGCCAGAACCTACAACACAACAAAATCCTACAACTACAAAACCAGCAGGCAAACTAACAAATCTACAAAAAATTACATTAATTCAACAAGTTTTGGAACAAGAAGTGAGACCTGTTCTCGCGGCAGATGGAGGAGATGTTGAACTGTTCGATGTAGATGGCAATCGCGTGCTAGTCACACTAAAAGGAGCCTGTGGCTCTTGCAGTAGTGCAATGGCGACACTCAAAGGAGCGATCGAAGCTACATTAAAAGAACGAGTAAGCGAAAGTCTTGTAGTAGAAGAAGCATAAAACAGTTAGCAGTTGTTAGTTATCAAGGTTTATTCAGCCAAGTTTAAAAAAAATTAACTGTTGACTGATGATAAGTAAAACTTAAAATCATGCTAACTACAGCGACAAATAACAAATAATAACGGGTGCATTGATGACAACTATATACACGCAGGTTATGCCTGCTCAAGCTTTAGGGCGAGCGCCTCCGGGCACTCAATGTTGCTGCTAAACACACACTGTTCTTACACGAACAATATTGAATGTGATACTGTAAAGCCAAAAGCCCTAGACGATAGCAGCTATATATCAAACACAAACTCTAAGGAAACTTTTACAGAATCAAAATCACATTCATTCAAACTCAAGTCAAATATACTAACAAAACGGAGAAATCTATCATGCGTCAGATTGCATTTTACGGAAAAGGCGGTATCGGTAAATCCACTACTTCTCAGAACACTCTAGCTGCAATGGCTAACCGTCACGGTCAGAGAATTATGATCGTAGGTTGTGACCCTAAAGCTGATTCTACTCGTTTAATCTTAAACGCTAAAGCTCAAACTACTGTACTTCACGTTGCTGCAGAGCGCGGTGCAGTTGAAGACGTAGAACTAGACGAAGTATTGAAAGATGGTTTTGCTGGAATCCGTTGCGTTGAGTCTGGTGGTCCTGAGCCTGGTGTAGGTTGCGCAGGTCGTGGTATTATCACTGCTATCAACTTCCTAGAAGAAGAAGGTGCTTATCAAGACCTAGATTTCGTAAGTTATGACGTACTAGGTGACGTTGTTTGCGGTGGATTTGCAATGCCTATCCGTGAAAACAAAGCTCAAGAAATCTACATCGTATGTTCCGGTGAAATGATGGCAATGTACGCTGCTAACAACATCGCTCGTGGTGTTCTTAAGTATGCTCATGCTGGTGGTGTACGTTTAGGTGGTTTAATCTGTAACAGCCGTAAGGTTGACCGTGAAGTTGAGTTAATCGAGAACTTAGCAGCTCGTTTGAACACTCAAATGATTCACTTCGTACCTCGCGACAACGTTGTACAACGCGCTGAAATCCGTCGTATGACTGTTGAACAGTATTCTCCAGAAGATAACCAAGCTCAAGAGTACAATACATTAGCTGAGAAAATCATCAACAACGAAAAACTAACTATTCCTACTCCTCTAGAAATGGATGAATTAGAAGAGTTGTTAATTGAGTTCGGTCTATTAGGTGACGAAGATGATCGTCAGCAACAAATTGCAGCACAAGATGCAGCTTTAGCAGCAGAAAAGAAAGCTTAAGTAAGCTGAAAATCTTCTAGTACAAAAGTGGGGGTGTGCAGAGCGCACCCCATCCAAAGACACAAGTAGTAGTGAGTCTTGTATTAATTAATTTGTATGTAGGGGCAGGTTTTGCAGACATTAGAAAAGCACCTGCCCCCGCTAATACAAAACTCAAACACTAAATCAAATATCCGAAAGGAGATATGTAACATGGCATCTGAAAAAGTCGAACAGAACAAACAGTTAATTCAAGAAGTCTTAGACGCTTATCCTGAGAAAGCTGCTAAAAGACGGAAAAAGCACCTCAACGTTTTAGAAGAAGGATCTGACTGTGGCGTTAAGTCTAACGTAAAATCAGTTCCTGGTGTAATGACAACTCGTGGTTGTGCATTTGCTGGAGCAAAAGGTGTGGTTTGGGGTCCTGTTAAGGACATGGTTCACATCAGTCACGGTCCTGTTGGTTGCGGTTATTATTCCTGGGCAGGTCGTCGTAACTACTACAACGGTGTAACTGGTGTTGATACCTTTGGTACAATGCAATTCACTTCCGATTTCCAAGAAAGAGACATCGTTTTTGGTGGAGATAAGAAACTCGCCAAAATCATGAAGGAAATCGAAGATTTATTCCCTCTAAATGCTGGTATCACAATTGAATCTGAGTGCCCAGTGGGTCTAATTGGTGATGACATCGAAGCAGTAGCTAGAAAAGCTGCTAAAGAACTCAATAAGCCAGTTGTTCCAGTACGTTGCGAAGGTTTCCGTGGTGTTTCTCAGTCATTAGGTCACCACATCGCTAACGACACAGTGCGTGACTGGGTATATGAGCCTTCCGCTGAAATCACTAACGAAGAGATCGGCTTTGAGACCACTCCTTATGACGTATCCTTAATCGCTGACTACAACATCGGTGGAGACGGTTGGAGTTCTCGTCTATTATTAGATGAAATCGGCTTAAGAGTAGTTAGCCAAGCAACAGGTGATGGTACTTATAACGAAGTATTCATGGCTCCTAGGGTGAATCTCAACCTCATTCACTGCTACCGTTCCATGAACTACATCTGCCGTTACATGGAAGAAGAGTATGGTATACCTTGGACTGAGTTCAACTTCTTCGGTCCTACTCAAATTGCTAAGTCTCTACGGAAAATTGCTTCTTACTTCGACGATACTATCAAAGAAAACACAGAGAAAGTAATCGCCAGGTATCAAGCACAAGCTGATGCAGTAATTGCTAAGTATCGTCCTCGTTTAGAAGGTAAGAAAGTAATGATGATGGTTGGCGGTCTACGTCCACGTCACGTTATTCCTGCTTTCGACGATCTAGGAATGGAAGTTATCGGTACTGGTTATGAGTTCGGTCACGGTGATGACTACAAGCGTACTGCTGAGTATGCTAAAGAAGGTACTCTTATCTATGATGACGTTAGTGGATATGAGTTCGAGGAATTCGCTAAGAAATTAAAGCCAGATTTAATTGCTTCTGGAATTAAAGAGAAGTATGTATTCCAGAAAATGGGTATGCCATTCCGTCAAATGCACTCCTGGGATTATTCTGGTCCTTATCACGGTTATGATGGATTCGCTATCTTCGCTCGTGACATGGATCTAGCTCTCAATAGCCCAACTTGGAACTTAATCAAGGCTCCTTGGAAGCAAGCTAGCTAATAGAAGTCAGAAGTCAGAAGTCAGAAGTATTGATTTTGGCTTTGGCTTAGAAGATAAACTTAGCTAGGTAATGGGGTCATGCCATCTCTACGGCTGCCCCAATATAGAAACAAAATTTGAGGAATTGAGGGGTTAAAAGTTGTAATTCGTTTCCTTTTTCCCTCTGCCTTCCAAGAATTGTAAATCCCTAATATCCATAGAGGAATAAACACCATGAGTCAGAATGTAGACAAAATCAAAGACCATTTTCAACTTTTCCAAGAACCAGAATATCAAGAAATGTTCGAGCGGAAGAGAGAATTTGAAGGCGGTCCTTCCAAGGAAGAAATCAAAAAAGTTAGTGAGTGGACAAAGACTTGGGAATATCGCGAAAAGAACTTTGCTCGTGAAGCTCTAACTATCAACCCTGCTAAAGCTTGTCAGCCTTTAGGTGCTATCTTTGCAGCAGCAGGTTTTGAAGGCACTCTACCTTTTGTACATGGTTCTCAAGGTTGTGTTGCTTACTTCCGTTCTCACTTAACCCGTAACTACAAAGAGCCATTCCAAGCAGTTTCCTCTTCTATGACTGAAGATGCTGCGGTATTTGGTGGTCTCAAGAACATGACTGATGGTTTGGCAAACTCTTATGCTTTGTACAAGCCAAAAATGATTGCTCTTTGCACAACTTGCATGGCAGAGGTAATTGGAGATGACTTAGGTTCATTCATCACTACCTCCAAGAATCAAGGTGCAGTTCCTGAAGATTTCCCAGTTCCTTTTGCTCACACTCCTAGCTTTGTAGGTTCTCATATCACTGGCTATGACAATATGCTCAAGGGTATTCTGGTAGCTCTAACTGAAGGTAAGAAGAAGGGAGTTACTAACGGTAAAATCAACTTCATCCCTGGTTTCGATCCTTACATCGGCAACATCCGGGAATTGAAGAGCATTCTATCTTTGATGGATGTTCCTAACACCATTTTAGCTGATAACGCTGAGAGCTTTGATTCTCCTAACTTGGGCGAATTCAAGATGTACAACGGTGGTACAACTTTGGCAGAAGGTGCTGATTCCATCAATGCTAAGGCTACTATCTCCTTCCAGAAATATTCCACTCCTAAGACTCTAGAGTACCTAGAAGAAAAAGGCGGTCAAACTACAGCTACATATCGTCCTATAGGTATCCGTGGTACTGATGAGTTCTTAATGGCGTTGTCTGAATTGACTGGTAAGGCTATTCCTGAAGAGCTAGAAATTGAGCGCGGTCGTGCAGTTGATGCTATCACTGACTCTCAAGCTTGGTTACACGGTAAGCGCATTGCTATCTACGGCGATCCTGACCATGTATTAGGCTTGTTGAACTTCACTCTAGAGTTAGGTATGCAGCCAGTTCACGTTGTTGTGACTAACGGTAACGTTAATGGTTTTGAAGAGGAAGCTAAGGAATTATTAGCTAACGATCCTAATGGTAAAGATGCTACAGTTTGGATCGGTAAGGACTTATGGCACTTACGTTCACTGTTGGATACTGAGCCAGTTGACTTGTTGATTGGTAACTCCTATGGTAAGTTCCTACAACGTGATACTGGTACTCCATTAGTACGTATCGGCTATCCTATCTTCGATCGCCACCACCAGCACCGTTATTCTATCTTAGGATACAAAGGAGCATTCAATCTACTCAACTGGATTGTTAATACTATCCTCGATGAGTTAGACCGTGGTAGCATGGAGCTAGGTGTTAACGACACATCTTTTGACTTGATTCGTTAATTCATTAACCATCTAATACCATCTAATTTTTGTAGGGGCAAATGGCAGTTTGCCCCTATTCTGGCTTGAAAGGTATTCAGGGATAATTTATGGTGAAACTACTACCTGTTCCCTATTCCCTGCTATATGATTCAAACTTCTCCTATTACCAAAACTATCACTACTTTAGCTGACCTTGAGCAAAGGTTTAAGTTATCTCCTACAGACAATGATCTCTTCTTTATAAAAACAAAAATTTGTCAGTCTAAGATTAGGTAGGTTGGGTTAAGCGCTAGCGCAACCCAACAACAAGCTCGATACTTACGAACATTATCTTTGATATACTCACTATACAAAATCATTAATAATAAAAATTTATTATTCTGTAAGCAGCCATTTTGTAGAGCGCGTTAATTAAATGTAACGCACCGCCATCCCAACAAATATTTCGGAGTGTTACGCTTTCGGTGCAAAATGCTGCGCAAACGCTAAAACACCCTACTGGAGTATATTGTTGGGTTTCGTTCCTCAACCCAACCTACAAAATGCTAACTTAACTTATATACAAAAATAATAATAAAAATTTGTCATTCTCGCTCTATTGGGTTTATCCTCCGGATAAGCTCCGCTAACGTTCATCAACCCAACCTACAAAATGATAACTTCTATACAAAACTAATAATAAAAATTTGTCATCCTAAATAATAACAAAAATTTGTCATTCTAAGATTTTCTACTCTATAAAACCCATTTGGTATCTTTGCCTTGACTAAATTTTTGAGTCAGGAGCTGGAAGTGAGATAGAGGCAATAGGAGAAAAAGGTTTAAAAATACTCTAATCTCTCCCACTCCCCCACTCCCCTACTCCCCCACTCCCCTACTCCCGAACCCCGCCCCATAGTAGTTAATAAAAAAGAGATTAATAACATGGCTATGATGACCCCAGGCAAAGTTGCCGAACTGATGAATGAGCCAGGTTGCGAACACAACCACAAACACAAAAACGGAGATAAAAAACAAAAAGGCTGTCAACAACAAGCAACACCAGGAGCAGCTCAAGGAGGTTGCGCTTTTGATGGAGCTAGCATTGCCCTGGTACCCATCACAGATGCAGCTCATTTAGTTCATGGGCCTCTTGGTTGTTCCGGTAACTCCTGGGGAACTCGTGGTAGTCTTTCTTCTGAAGCTCATCTCTACAAAATGGGTTTTACCACCGACATGGGTGAAAATGACATTATCATGGGTGGGGAGAAAAAATTATTGAAGGCGATCGCTGAACTGAAAAAACGCTACCAACCTCCAGCGGTATTTGTCTACGCTACCTGCGTTACTTCTTTAATTGGAGATGACCTAGAAACAGTTTGTAAAGTAGCTACTAAAAAATTAGAACTTCCTGTTATTCCTGTCAACTCTCCTGGTTTCATTGGTAGTAAAAATTTAGGGAACCGAGTTAGTGCCGAAGCATTATTAGATCATGTAGTTGGTACTTCCGAACCAGAATTTACCACACCCTACGATATTAACCTCATCGGCGAATATAATATTGCGGGTGAAATGTGGGCAATGTTACCTCTGTTTGAAAAACTTGGCATCCGGGTATTGTCAAAAATCACCGGAGATGCTACCTACAAAGAAATTTGTTATGCCCACCGTGCCAAACTCAACGTGATGATCTGCTCCAAAGCAATGATCAATATGGCACGGAAAATGGAGGAGAAATACGGCATTCCTTATATTGAAGAATCTTTTTATGGTGTTGCCGATATTAACAACTGTCTCAGAAATATTGCTGCCAAAATTGGAGATGCTGACCTGCAAGAGCGTACAGAAAAACTCATTGCCGAAGAAACAGCTATTCTCCAAGAAATATTAGAACCTTATCGCCAACGTTTGAAAGGAAAAAGAGTTGTACTCTACACAGGTGGGGTGAAAAGTTGGTCTATTATCTCGGCGGCTCAAGATTTAGGGATGGATGTAGTCGCTACTAGCACGAAGAAAAGTACTGAAGAAGACAAAGCAAAAATCAAAGAATTATTGGGCAAAGATGGTATTTTGCTAGAAAAGGGCAATGCCGAAATTCTGCTGAAAGTAATTGCTGACACAAAAGCTGATATGCTCATCGCCGGAGGTCGTAACCAATATACCGCCCTCAAAGCGAGAATTCCATTTTTGCACATTAACCAAGAACGCCATCATCCCTACGCAGGTTATCACGGCACCATCGAAATGGCAAAGGAATTAGATGAAGCACTCCATAGTCCAGTTTGGGAACAAGTGCGACAACCTGTGCCTTGGTTAGGAGAATGTCAGATAGATGATGTATTGGAAATAGAAACTTTACCAAGTCTGACTAATATTCCACCTGCAACAGTTAGCTTTCCCAAAAAGTCCTTATCCACAAATCCTCTGAAATTGAGTCAACCTCTAGGTGCTTCCTTAGCTTACTTAGGAATTAAAGGCATGATGCCACTGTTCCACGGGACTCAAGGTTGTACTGCTTTTGCCAAGGTATTGTTGGTGAATCACTTCCACGAGGCTATTCCTCTGTCTACCACTGCCATGAGTGAGGTGACAACTATTTTGGGAGGAGAGGATAATATAGAGACAGCTATTCTTACCCAAGTTGAGAAGTCGAAACCAGAAGTTATTGGTTTGTTGAGTACTGGTTTAACTGAAACCAGGGGTGATGATATACAGGGTATTCTCAATAAATTTAGGGAAGAGCATCCAGAGTTAGATGAGTTGCCAATATTAAATGTTTCTAGTCCAGATTATAAGGGTTCGGCCCAGGATGGCTTTGCTGCTACTGTTGAGAGTATTGTGGCTTATGATTACGGTGAAGCAATTCCTACTGAAAAGCCTTTCGTGACAATTTTAGCGGGTAGTTGTCTTGCTCCTGGAGATGTACAGGAAGTTCGAGATATTGTGGAATCTTTTGGCTTAATACCAATAGTTGTACCTGACTTATCTCAGTCTCTGGACGGACATTTGGTTGATGATAGTTATAGCGCCACAAGTTCTGGTGGTACAACTATAGAGGAACTTCGTAATTTAAGTCAGTCAAGTTTTACTCTGGTTATTGGGGAAAGTTTGCGGAATGCTGCTCAGATATTAGAAGAAAAATTTGGTACTCAATATCAAGTGTTCCCTCGGTTAACTGGTTTGGGTGCTGTAGACAGTTTCTTGCTAAAATTGTCTCAGTTAGTTGTTTCTCGTACCGATCCCCATTTAGATAAGGGTTGCGAAGTACCTCAAAAATATCAGCGTCAACGCCGTCAATTACAGGATGCGATGCTCGATACTCACTTCTATCTTGGCCATAAGCAGATTTCTATTGCCCTGGAACCAGATTTACTTTGGGCAACCAGTTGGTTTTTGCGGGAAATGGGGGCAGATATTAAGGCTGCTGTAACAACTACGCGATCGCCCTTATTGGAAAAATTGCCTACAGAAAATGTAATTATTGGCGACTTGGGAGACTTAGAGGAAGTAGCCGCAGGTTCAGATTTATTGATTACGAATTCTCATGGTAAACTAATATCTGAGAAATTAGGTCTTGCTCTATATCGCATGGGTATGCCAATTCACGATCGCCTAGGCAATGGTCAACGTTGTAATGTTGGTTATCGTGGTACAATGAATTTATTATTTGACATTGGTAATATCTTCCTAGAGCAAGAGGAATCAAAAATTCATACCAATGATTATTCATTATTGTCGCTACAAACCTAAGCTATCAGCCGTCAGCTATCAGCCGTCAGCTATTGCTTGATTAGTATTCATTCAGCTATTGCTTTTGCTTTTAATAGCAGGCTATTCAAATTTGTACCTTTTGCTGATAGCTGATAGCTGACAGCTAATAGCTGAATGCTTACTTTGGTACATAAAAAGGAGGAAAACAACGATGAAAGTTGCATTTGCAACCAGTGATTTTATTCATATAAATGGTCACTTTGGCTCTGCCAAACAAATGGCTTTATATGAAGTTGATGACAAAGGATACAAAACTCTAGAGCCACTCGTTTTTGCTGGTAATCTTAATCAAGATGCTACAAAACAAGAAAAACTAGATAAACTACACGCTAAAGTTGAAGCTTTGCTCGACTGTACAATAGTTTATGTACTAGAAATTGGTGGTCCAGCAGCAGGTCGTTTAATCAACAAAAAAGTTACCCCAATGAAATCAAAATCTCCAGAAGACAAAATTACCGATCTTCTGGACAGATTAGTAGAAACATTAAAAGGTAGTCCTCCCCCCTGGCTCAGAAAAGCTTTACAACAAAACTCTGAATCTGACTTAGAAGCTGTACTTGAAGAGGTGTAAAACTATGACTGTTCAAACAGAAACAACAACAACAACCGAGATTTATTCCGCTCCTTTTATTAAGGAATTAATTAGAGCAGTTCAAGCTCAAGACTCTTATGGAGTATATAAGTCTTGGTCTCCTGAATTAATTGTCAAGCCTTATATTGTAAGTAAGCAAGAAAAACGCCAAATTTCCACAGAAGAAGAAGTTAATCCGATGACTTTAGCTCGGATTAAATTATTCTACAATGCCATAGCAACTTGCATTGAATTAGAAACCAATCAAATTATGCAAGTTGTTATTAGTATCAACCATGAAGGATTTGGCTGGGCACTTGTATTTTGTGGTCGTCTTTTAGTAGTTTCTAGAACTTTACGGGATGCTCAACGTTTTGGGTTTACTTCCCTAGAAAAATTAGAAGATGAAGGCGAAAGAATGGCTAAAGCTGGCATTGAGCTAGTCAAAAAATATAAGGAAGTTTGCAAACTCTAAAAAGTAAACTTTTCCTGAATTTGAGAGGTAAGTTAGATGAATATTCTTTCAATATCTAACTGCCTCTCTCTAAAAATCTATGGCATTTTTTTGGGCTGGCAAGAATCTAAAAAAAAATCAAAATTTGCAACACTTGTTGCGATTATTGTCTAGAATAATAAAGTACAACATAGCTACTACTAAATAAATAAGGGGTTCATCAAATGAAGACATTAACAGACTTCCAAAAGCTCGTAGATGCAGAAGACTTCCTCAGCTTTTTTGACATTCCCTACGACCAAACAGCAGTAAACGTAAATCGCCTCCATATATTAAAAATGTTTTCTGGAGCCATTGCAGAAGTTGACGAAAAAACAGGACTAGCAGAAGCTGAAAAATTGACAGAATATAAAACAGCATTAGAGTCGGCTTATCAAACTTTCTTAACATCTAGCGCTCAAGAACAAAAAGTATTTCCAGTCTTTCAACAAGAACATAAAGATGTAGTTAAATTAACAGAAATAACTGCTGAGTAAGGAGCAAATATAGTGTTCGACCTGACACCCAAAGAATTAGAACGTTATAGTCGCCAAATGATGCTTCCAGGTTTTGGAGAGGAAGCACAACAACGACTCAAATCAGCTACAGCAGTGGTAAATGGAGTTGGTGGGTTGGGTGGCACAGTAGCACTGTATTTAGCAGTAGCAGGTGTCGGGAAGCTGATTTTAGTCCGAGGAGGGGAACTACGCCTTGATGACATGAATCGTCAAATCTTGATGACAGATGATTGGGTAGGTAAGCTGCGAGTAGATAAAGCCAAGGAAACCCTAGCTGCCATTAATCCAGATGTGGAAATCGAAGCCGTACCAGAATATGTCACTGCTGAAAATGCAGACACATTAGTACAGTCGGCAGATATTGCCCTCGACTGCGCCCACAACTTTGACGAACGGAATTTACTTAATGCTGCCTGTGTACGTTGGCGCAAACCAATGGTGGAAGCTGCTATGAATAGCATGGAAGCTTATTTAACTACCATAGTTCCTGGTAAAACTCCTTGTTTGTCTTGTCTATTCCCAGAAAAACCAGAATGGGATAGACGTGGATTTGGAGTCTTGGGTGTAGTTTCTGGAACACTAGCTTGTCTAGCAGCTTCAGAAGCAATCAAAGAGATTACAGGATTTAGTAAATCCCTGCGATCGCAACTGCTGACAATGGATTTGGATGCCATGGAATTCTCTAAACTTCGCCCTTACCATGACCCAGACTGTCCAGTTTGTGGTTCCCTCAGTAAAGAATTATAGCGCTACAAGTTTAGGTTAGGACATTCCTAAATCCACCAAACCCACTCACAGTTTACTGTTGCCTGTTGCCTGTTGCCTGTTGCCTAGCGCGTAGCGCTATAAAAGCTGAC
>NZ_CEZPJD010000031.1:0-24308 GCF_983059655.1 Okeania sp. | reverse complement strand
ATTTTCCGTATTTACTTATCTTTACATAGTTTCCGTTTTTCGTGCCTACCTACTTTACTAACTTGAAAATTATAAAAATCCTACTCGATCAAATTAATAGTAAGCCCATCCACATTCAAGAATTTTTTTCTTCAAAAATACTAAACTTGTAGACTTGTCTTACCAAGTCTATTTGCTGCCAAAAACTAGGTTTCAAATACTGTAGATTACTCTAGTTTTTTGCAGCATTTATTATGGAATATGTAGATGATCTTAATCGCAGATTTTAGAGACCATCACGAATACTACACAATTTATCTATTCTTCCTCATGATTTTCATCTTCTTTTTCTACTTCTATATTAATCTGCCTCAGATGAATATGTTTATGCCCTAACTGGATAATAAATTCATCCCCTGGTTTTAATCCCATTTCTTGCGTATAATTAGCACCTATTACTAACTGTCCATTTCTATGAACACAAGCACGGTAAGTAGCAGCACGCCCTCTTCCATCTTTAACATTGTTATCATCTAAATTTAGTCCCTTTGCCTGTAAAACTGCATCGTAGAATTTAGCAAGATTTACTCGTTTCTGCTTCTCTTTTGTAGTTGAATAATATCCGCAAGCAATAGCAGTATCTTTCTTTGACTTATGCGAGAGTTCTTTAACTTTCTTCAACAATGCTTTACCAGTCAGTGGAGTATTTGATTGTTCTGAAGTATTTAATTTTTCTGTTGTTTTAGCCATCTTCTCCATCTACTTAAAATCTTCTCTCATAAACTTTAGCACCTACATCGTCTAATATCAAGCCTCTTTCACCTTTTCTTTTAAGATATTATCTAATCTCAACTTTAGTGGAGCAAGCACCCCTTAAAATCCGGCAGTTTTAAGATGTCATTTCAGTTATCAGTTATCAGTTATCAGTTATCAGTACCCCTAGTTGTTTGCGCAGCATGACCTAGGAAAGCAAAGTGAATTGAAATATTGAATATTCTCTTTTTTTATCCTCTTAAAAGGGGAGGCTTGAGACCAAAAATTCTCGGTCAAAAAAGCTCATGATTAATATAGTGTCTGGTTGAATACTTGTAAATAAAATAAGGGAGTAGGGAGTAGGTAATAGTGAGAATAAGGAGATTTGATCTGTGTAATAATATAGATTTGCGATTTCTAATTATCCGAACTTAACGTAATATATAGATGATGTGCTGCTTATCAAATAATTAAGGTATAAAGTCTCTGATTTGAATAAGAAATAAATCCCCCAAATCATGTGCGTCAATTCTATAAATTTTCAGGAGATGTCATTTCAGCTATCAGTTATCACTACTTCTAAAATAAGGAGGTTTAACATCAGGAATATTCTCTTTTTTTTCTTAAAAGGGGAGGCTTTAGACTAAAATTTCTCGGTAATTATTAATTATTAAGAATTTACTGTTTGATTAATTTTGCCTTTGTATAATTTCTGATTCAAATAATTCAAATTAATTTTTTCCCCAGCAACATACCCAAAAGAAAAACCTAAATCACTATTAACGGCAGTCGATTTCTGGACTTTACATTTTACACCTTCTTGCTTTAAATATGCTTGAATAGCTAAAGAATATTTTTCAAACATTGAGCGCACAACTATAGCAGATGCTGAATGTTGATATTCACTACCAGCTATACCTTTTTCTTCCATGTGTTTTCGTCTTAGCTCTAATCTTTGTCTTAATCTAGTTGCACAACCAACTCGAAAAGCATTAATAAAACTTCTTCCTTTACCCCTATGTTGTTTTGCTAAACTGTTAACTACAGCAATTAAATATTCATAAAGAGATTTAGAAACTGTAATATTAGTTTCTGTTCCTACTAATCTCATTTCACCGGTGTAACTTGAACGCATTGCTTGACATCCATTAGCATTAGCAATTCCTGCTAAAATCCACATTTTCCAGGTTACATAACGACCTGTTCTATCAATAATACCCTTAGTAATATCTTTATCCTTTTCTTTTCCTAAATCTGCTACAGATAAATTATGTTGAGCTAATAATTCTGCTGCCTTCTCAGCCGCTAATGCAGCTTCATGTTCATTAGGTGAATTGGCAAGAGCTAGGAGTTTACTAATCTTTTCCAGGAGATTCTTATTGACCATTTCTCTCAGCTTATTTCTAATGCTTTATTATAAATTTTTTATTATGCGACTATACTGACCTAATAGACATTTGGTGAAAAAGATATAGATTTTTTATAAAAGTAGGAAATAGGTAACAGGGAAGATGTTTTTAGGAAAAAACACGAAAAATGATTTTTTGAGTTACTTTTACACCCCTAGTTTATAGCAAATAAAGGGCAAGTTTATTTTCTGGTGATGTCTAATACAATATTCACTAAATATTATAGTTTATTTCAGAACAAAGCAGTTTCTAATAAGTATGAAGTACAAAATTCCTAATGTTTAGGGAGTAGTAATTCAGAAAATAGGAAGTTTTTGATTAAATGAGATACATCCAATTTATCGTCTATTTTTTGTCATCTAAATCCCAAATTTTTATCTCATCCCACTAATAAAAACTATAAACTAAATTTAATTTTACTTCGATCAACCCTGGATTACTTACAACTTAATTTTCCAGTCTTTTTAATAAATCTATAGTAAATTTCACCCAGAAAAGTTTTTAATTATATAAAAGCTGAAAGATAATTTCCTTCCAGCTCGATATTATGTCAACTAATTATAACAAATAAAATCTATATATTTTAAACTTAATCAGCATTTTCTCGATACCATTCTATGGTATTCTTCAGTCCTTGCTTAAAATCCACATTAGCAACAAAACCAAACTTTTCTTTTGCTTTTTGTGTATCCAAACATCGTCTAGGTTGACCATTTGGTTTATCAGTTTCCCACATTATTTCCCCTTGAAATTCCATTAGATCGCAAATTAACTCTACTAGATCGCGAATCTTTACTTCATAATTAGTTCCTAAATTAATAGGTTCAGATTCATTGTAAAGTTGAGTTGCCATAACAATTCCTCTAGCCGCATCTGTAGAGTATAAAAATTCACGACTAGGACTACCATCACCCCAAACAGGTAATTCTTTATCTCCTCTAACTTGTGCTTCATGCACTTTTCTAATCAAAGCAGGAATAACATGGGAACTCTTTGGATTAAAATTATCTTCAGGCCCATACAAGTTAACAGGTAGTAGATAAACTCCATTAAAACCGTACTGTTGGCGATAAGCTTCTAATTGAACTAAAAGAGCTTTCTTCGCAATACCATAAGGAGCATTAGTTTCTTCTGGATAACCATTCCAAAGGTCTTCTTCTTTAAATGGAACAGGAGTAAATTTAGGATAAGCACATATTGTACCTACACAAACAAATTTTTCTACACCTGCTTTATAGGCAGAATCAATTAATTGAGTCCCCATCATTAGATTGTCATAAAATAACTCAGCAGGTTTTTCTCTATTCAAACCAATACCACCTACATGAGCAGCAAGGTGAATTACAATCTCTTGTCCATCGACTACTTTTTGGCAAGCTTCCAAAGTACAAAGGTCATAATCACGCGATCGCGGTATAGTAATATTATTAGGATTAGCTCCTGCCTGATGAAGTTGCTCTATAACTTGGCGTCCAAGAAAACCGGCTCCACCTGTTACTAGAATTTTTTTGTTTTCTAACTCTAATTTAGTCATAAAAGATCTCCGAAATTGATATTAATCAAACATTAAGTCTAGGGTTTAGGGAATTAGAATCAGTCAGTTCGGAAAAACAAGCGATGCAATATTATCTATCAGAAATTAGACTGATATGAAGTTATAGGAAAAACCCTCTATTTGACAGTAGAGGAATGTAATTGATATTATTTACTGCTAATTTTTTATTCTCAAGCTTGCCACCCGTTTTGTATATGTAGTGGTTCAATTTAATTTTTCATATTTTCCTGAAAATTGAGGGTTTATATGAAAGAAATTATTTTTGCAGCTTATTATAACCTTATTGCTAACTTTTAAGTTGATTACATCCCTAATATCCAGCTTTAGCAAATATAGCAATTTATCTATAAAATGCCACAAGCTATTCAGTACTTTATCGCAAATACCAGCTTCATTTCACATCACATCAATTTAATAGCATTAAAAATAATTAATTCTCCTCAATATAACTGTAGATATATACCATCGTATTAGAGATATATTTTTTTCAGTTCATTCATCTTAATTGATTAGGGATGTTATTCTATAAATTATTGATTACTGGATCTCAGATTAATTTTATAGATACACCGCTCAACTAAACTTACTCAAAGGTATGAAAGTCTAGTCATTCGTAGTGGATCAACCACTACAGGATTAAACGGCAAACCCTTTACTCCTTAGTCTAAGACATCAGGAATTACTTTTCTAATTATATTAAATGACCCATTACATCTGCATTTAATAATTTATTTTCCCTGGTTTTATACAATCCTCTTGTTACTCTTTTTCCACTAAATTTAGGTTTTTTATCTCCATATTTTGGTAAATCATCCCCATCTAAGCAGCTCGATTAAGATGTATAAGATTCTTCTGTAATTATTACTTTTATTCCTCTTAATTGGGCTTTATACGTTAACATCTCTATTAACCTATAGTGAGGGATGTTCACAAATTGTTGATTGTTCTTTTTCCCTAATTTTATCTCTTGTTTCCAATTCTGATTCTGCCCAATGATTAAGATTCCTATTTCATAGTTTACACACCAATCTATTACTCTTTTACTTGCTATATGAAGATAGTTTTCTACTCGACAATTTCGTTTGTGAGTTAATTTTTTTAACCGATTAGAATTAAATCTATTATGGTTTGTTTTTAATTGAGATTGTAAATAAGAGCGTTGTTTATTATAAAAGGTATTAATTGCTTTTAATGGTCTGCCTTTAATCAAAATAGATGCAGTTCCTGTTTGATTTGTCGTTACAGCTATTAAATTATTTACTCCTAAATCTACGTCCTGCTATTTATTAATTTTATGTTGTTTCCTCCGATTTTTTATAGACTATTTCTATTATATAACAGCTACTTTTGGGGATAATTCTTGCCTCTATTATTTCTGTCTGTGAAGTGGGTATTTTTATTTCACTCATAGACAGATTACAGATTCCTTTTTTTAAGGCTTTTTTGTAAATTGATTCATCTGGATAGGGCAGAACATTTCGGCCTTTTGTCTTATGTTTATCTTTGGGAATTTTTGGTTTCCCTAAAAATCTGTTTGGCTGTTTTGTCCACTCTCTTAAAGCTGCAAAATAACTACTCCACGCTGAATCTAATTCTCCTAATAACTTGCTTGCTTACTTTGGTAGGTAGAGATTGATAATCGTCACTTTTAGATACTTTGTGATAAAGTTCATTAAAATTTAGTTTCTTTTTGTTTTCAAAGAAGTATTGACGATAATAATAGTTAGCTAAGTTAAACAGATTTTTTGACAAAAAAGCCTTGTGGTCAATTTCTGACCACAAATAATGCGATTTGCTAATAAAATGACATTTAACTAGCTTCATCCCTTAATTGTAGCTGATAATTACTCAATGGATAGACAATTGAGAAACTTACTCATTTTAGTTTTATAGCTATAGTTATGAGTAACTTTGAGGAGTTTTAGACAATTTTTCGCTTTCTGTATTTACCCCCATTTTTTTAACTTTTCAGCAGAGCAGATTTTAAAGTCCCAACTTTTTTGTCAACTTCTAGTTATATATGACAAAAAAATCAGCTAAATAAGTATCACTTAGAAATAAATAAGAGCCTAAATTTAGGTAGAAAACTTTAATCAAACCCACTACCAACCATAGTGGATTTTTCCAAAGCCTTAATATCAGAATCAACCATCAAATGTACCAACTCTGTAAACGTAACCGATGGTTGCCAACCCAATTTTTCTTTTGCTTTTGTACAATCACCAATCAATAAATCTACTTCCGCAGGACGTAAATAACGAGCATCAAACTCTACATAATCCTGCCAATTTAGATTAACATGGGTAAATGCTATTTCTAGAAATTCCTTAATAGAATGAGTTTCATTAGTAGCAATCACATAATCATCTGGTTGCTCCTGTTGTAACATCATCCACATAGCTCTGACATAATCCTTTGCATATCCCCAATCTCGTTTAGAATCTAGATTACCAAGATAGAGTTTCTTCTGTTTACCTGCAACTATTCTAGCTACAGCACGAGTAATCTTGCGAGTTACAAAAGTTTCCCCTCGACGTGGACTTTCATGGTTAAACAATATGCCATTACAAGCAAAGAGATTGTATGATTCTCTGTAATTTAGTGTTTGCCAATGGGCATAAACTTTAGCACAAGAATAAGGACTACGAGGATAAAAAGGCGTAGTTTCCTTCTGAGGTACTTCCTGAACTTTACCAAACATTTCAGAAGAACCAGCTTGATAGAAACGGACTTCTATTCCAGTACGATATTGGTAGTCTCGAATTGCTTCGAGTAAACGTAGAGCGCCCATTGCTACAGTATCTACAGTATACTCTGGAGAATCGAAGCTCACTCTCACATGGGACTGGGCTCCCAAATTATATATTTCTACTGGTCTGACTTCTTCAAGAATGCGGCGTATAGTAGTTCCATCAGTTAAATCTCCATAATGCAGAAATAAACTAACATTAGGATTGTGAGGGTCTTGATAGATATGGTCTATTCTATTTGTATTGAAACTAGAACTACGTCTAATAATACCATGAACTTCATAGTCCTTCTCTAATAAAAGTTCGCTTAAGTATGAACCATCTTGACCTGTAATACCAGTAATTAGTGCTCGTTTCTTTTCAGTCATTGGAGTTAATATTTACAAGGTAATAAATTGCCAGGGGAATGTCCATAATAATTAGCTCAATCGCTACAGTGCAAAACCAATAAATATATATTGATTTTTTGCTTATAAATGTAGGGCTATACTCTTTACAATCCCCTGATTTCTAGACTAACCTAAAACTGTACTCATAACCAAGTGCTTTGAGTTTATATTCATCAACTTTATTTCTGGAAAAATACTATTTCTCTCAAGCAAATAAAACAGATTTTATAGCAAGGTAAGAGTTGGTTTGGACATAGACTAGTAATAAACCTTAGACAGATAAATTCTTTCCTCACTCTTCCCTGTTCCCTGTTCCCTGTTCCCTGCTATATTAAAACTTATCAATTTGGGTTAGAAATATAATAGTTGGAAAAATACTATCAACCTCTAACCCCGTAATAAATGCAATTGATTTTAAATCACTTAGTCATTAATAACAAGTCTTAGTAAGCACCATTGTTTTTTGGGAAAACAACAATACCAACTGTTTTAAACATGATCCATATATCTATCCAAAAATTTCTGAAGTTTACATAAAAAAGGTCGATTTGAACTCTCTTAGGATAGGGAATATCATTCCGACCAGAAACTTGCCATAAACCTGTAATTCCCGGTTTAATGGTAAGAATTTTATCCATGTGATGACCGTATTTTGGTAGTTCTTCAACCACTAATGGTCTAGGCCCTACAACGCTCATATCACCTTTCAAAACATTCCAGAATTGGGGAAATTCATCTAAACTCGTCACCCTGAGAAATTTACCGATCCATGTAATTCTAGGGTCATGTTTTAATTTAAAACTTTCTTGAAATTCTTGGCGCAGATGAGGAGATGTTTCCATAATTTCTCCTAACATTTCATCTGCATTTTTCACCATAGTTCTAAACTTCAAACAACGGAAAAGCTTTCGATTTTTACCCACTCTTTCTTGAACATAAAAAACAGATCCCGGTGAGCTAAAGACAATTAGTAAAGCTATAAACAGGTAAACGGGGGCAAACAATATGAGAACCGATAGAGAAAACAGGATATCAAATAATCGTTTATAAAATCCTACCTCTAGGCCCTCTAGAAATCGACTTTTTTGTCTATCTCTGGGGAGGAAAGGTTGAAAACCACGTCCTGTAAACCCTCTAATTACCTTGCCAGAGATGAATTGGCTATCGGCAGTCATCTTACTCCTTCACTTCACACCACACACAGTCCTGATCATAAAGCTTATAGCGAAATAGAGGGAAAATTTAGTTACGAAAAAGATGACTAATTTTGAAAAAGGACAATTATTTCCCTCTCCCTTAAGATTCTTCCGTGCCTCTATTGATAAACTTTAAACAAATCTTTGGATTTGTTTTAATCTTCAAGATTAATCATCAGGATTATAATAGTCCCATATTATTAGATACCTATCCTATGTAGTTAAATAGCTAATATAAGGCTATACCATAAGTCAATCAGAGATTATAAATAGTCATTAGTCAAAATTGCAAGTTCAATTGCAATATGACAGTATAGCAGTACGTTATTTTTGTGAGGACAATATATTTGAGCTATCGAGGAGTAAAGAGTAGAGGGGAAAGAATTGGTGAATAAGAGTGTAAATTTCCACATTTTTCCCCTATTCTATTTCTTAAGTTCCTGAATTATTTACCTTGCCCTACCGACAGAGACTATATCTGAGTTCTTACTCTTTTGCCAAAGACCCCTACCGCAGGCAAGGTTAATTTATTTTCTACTAGAGAATAACTCATAGGGAAATGGGGACGCAACCCTAATCACCTTCTAGAAGGGGAATGTGAGGAGTAGGACAATTTTTTGTATTTCTTATGAATAATTTCTGACGACGAATAAGGCAAAGAATTAGCCCTGCCTACTGCGGGCTAATATTCCAAATGGTTTCTGTAGAAAATAGAAGAACTTCAGCGTACTATATTTACGTAGTATTAGTGTTACTGTATGACTTTATAAATCTGGCATACATAATTTTTTAACTACTCATAGGTTAAACACTAACAGCCGTAGAATTAGCAGTCTCAATAATTATATTCTCAATTGCCTCAGCAGATAAACTAGGATTAGCTTGTTTAATTAAAGCTGCTACACCTGCAACATGAGGTGTTGCCATAGAAGTACCAGCAAAGAAACTGTATAAATTACCTGTTATTGAAGGAGCTACAGGTCCATAAATATCTCCTGCATCTTCAGGAAAACCATCTCCTCCTGGGGCCACGACATAATCTAGTTCACTACCAGCTTGATTAGAGAAAGAAGAAAACTTAGCATTTCTATCTACCGATCCAACTGCAATTCCATATTCATTAGCTAATCTTGCTGGATAATCAGGACTGCTTAAACTGCCATTTCCTGCCGCAGAAACAAATACAACACCTCGATCGGCAGCATAACGAATAGCATCGAGTTCGCTGCTGACTAAATTTCTTCCACCAGAACTAAAATTAATTACATCTGCCCCATTGTCTACAGCATAGAGAATAGCTGATATTCCATCGCTAACCTTACCCACGCCTTCATCATCTAGCACCCGGAGAGACATAATCTTAGCATCTGGAGCTACTCCAGTTGTTCCTGCTCCATCTCTCTTGGCAGCAATTGTACCTGCGATATGAGTTCCATGACTTTCTTCATCCATTGGGTCATTATCATCATTTACAAAATCCCACCCCCAGGTATCATCTATATAACCATTATCATCATCATCAATACCATTATTGGGAATTTCACCGCTATTGCTCCACATTTGGCCTGTTAATTCAGGATGGGTATTATCTACACCACTATCAATGACAGCTACTACAATACCTTCTCCCTGAAAACCTTGATTCCAAACTTCTGGTGCTTTGACTAAATCTAGTCCCCACTGATTTCCGCCAATATCTGGAATATCTGGAAAAGGGGTGGCTCCAGTAGCACTGGCCACTGCTGCTGAGGCATCAACTAAACCATATCCAAAAGTACTGTTAAAGCTTGGCTGTATAGAACTAGCTATTTGTGGAGTTTCATTTGTACTTACAGTATCCCCAAAAATTAAGCGACTTTCAACAAGTTCTGTGTCAGATATTGCTTTAACTCTTGCTAAGGTTAAGCTATTTGTCTGAACTTGAATTAATGTATCCCCCGATAAAGAATCTGCTGTTAATAAGATGTCATTTTCTGTTAAATTTTCTGGTATTTTAATTCTGTCAAAATTAGCATCAAAATCATCAATAATATCTGCCGTATCTATATTATTATTTTGAGATTCTCGCAGCACAAATGTGTCATTGCCTGCTCCTCCAATTAATGTATCTTTTCCTAAATCTCCAGCAATTAGATCGTTACCATCTTCACCCAATAAAAGATCGTTTTCTTTACCCCCAAACATTGTATCGTTACCAATTTCTCCATAAATTGTATCGCTACCAATTTCTCCAAAAATTAGATCGTTACCTTGGTTAGCATAAATTAAATCATTATCTCTACCTCCTCGTAAAGTATCAGAACCATCCCCACCAAATAGGTTGTCGTTGCCTTTATTACCATTAATTAGTTCAGGATTTAATGAGCCCATTACTGTATCATTACCATCTAGAGCTTGTAGACCTCCTGGGTATGGATTCAGTAAATTTACCGGTACAATAAAGTTATTAGGGTCGTTATCTAATAAGTAAGAAAAACCATCAGAACTAGGAGCCATCATCGTATTATTTTGTTAACACTAATTTTTAGTATAGACGCGCTTTATTAATTTTTGGTTAAATAATATTTTCTCTTTGTTGCCAATTCCTTATATTTCATTAAATCCCAGGAAATTAATTATTTTGCTTTGGCAATTTTTCAAAGTTATTATTTATGAATTATTTCTATTTATTAGGAGTCTTATTCATTCTTCTATTAATTATTTTCTATTTCACATTCAGCTTTTTGATAATTATTTGAGATTGATCTACCTACTCAAGTTGATACTTCACAAATAAAACAAGTCCGCATCGTCCCTAGACTTAATCATTATGTAATAGAGGTCATTATTTTTACGAACTATAATTTTTAGAACTCAATAGGGTTTGCTGAATAAGTCTTTTGGTAAGGGGAGGAGTCAGGAGTCAGGAGAAATAGTAACTATAGAACCTACATCATGCACGACAAAATGTAGTATGAAAGCAAGTGGTCAATAGTCTGTAGTCAGTAGGAAATGATGTGCAGCTTATGTCTGGGCAAATCAAGTATTTATACTTAATATTTTCCTGAAATTTTTACTTTTGAAAAAGGTCAATGACGATGATTTATACAGTATAAAGACTTACCAAGCTATCATTTTTTTATACTACTTTTGATGCTACAAATTGACGTGCGGAATGCGAGATAGAAGAGATAGTAGGAAGAATCGTCCCTTGATTTTTCTACCCAACTCTTAACCAAAATCCTAACCAAAATCCTAAAATTTTGAATCATTACCGAACAATTAATAATTAAATAATAAAATGATTAAACAATTCAGGTTAAAAGCCTCCCCTTTTAAGGGGAAAAAAATAAATTTTTTCCTTATTTGCCAATCCTCTCACTTTTAGGGATAGATAATTATCAATTATCCATTATCCATTAATGAACACCTAAAACCTTTATATGTAAAGACTTTTAGATTTAATCAGCAAACCCTATTGAGTAAATAGGGGAAGTTGGCAAGGACTAAATGAGAGGCGGTGTTGAGGCGATCGCCCGTAATTTAATATCCCTTGCTTGTGCTTTTTTGTACCATAACCTTTGTTATTTGTCAAGTCATAAACAGGATACTTTTTGGCCAAACGTATAATCAATTTATCTCGCCAAACTTTAGCCACAATACTTGCAGCAGCGATCGCCAAACACTTACTATCTCCTTTAACAATTACCTTCTGAGGTATAGACAAATCTTTAATTTGCTGATTCCCATCAACCAAAACCAAATTTGGCCGATATTGCAACCTGAGAACAGCTCGCTTCATAGCCAATAGAGAAGCTTGTAAAATATTCAAACGGTCAATCTCGCGCACAGAAGCTATACCTATTTGACAGTCCAAAGCTATAGTTTGAATCTGACTAGCCAAAATACAACGACGCTTTTTTGTTAATTTTTTACTATCTGTTATTTCATCTCCCTTATAAAGACAAGCTAGAGGGGATGCCAAATCATCCAAAACTTTTTCTGGCAAAATTACTGCTGCTGCCACAACAGGTCCAAATAATGCTCCACGTCCCACTTCATCAACACCAGCAGTAAGAGGTAGATATGTAGAGTCAGTAATATCAAGAGAGTATGCCATTCATGTTAATTTGATAAAAATATGGGGTTTGCTAAAAAAGTATTTTTTAAGGAATAAGGGACCCACGCCTAACTCTTCCGAGGAGGGGAAGAGGGGAGTTGGGGATTAGAGAGTATTTAGGAGGAACAGAGAATAGAATTTAATTAGGAGGTAGTCGGATATATCTGTCTCCTCAAATAATTACAAATAAAAAATGATTGACTTATAACTTCCGCGCAGTGGCTACTAGATTATAAATATAATCATTCCAGTTAAGATTGATACAAGAGTTTCTTGTCTTGAAAGAGTTTCAGCTGAAAAAGTTTTCCAATCTTATTCAGAATGACTATAAATATTAATTCTGGGCATTGCTGACTTGAAGTGATGATATCCGAGGGCGAGCAAAAAACTTTCTCCTTCTACTCTTCTTTCTTCCCTACTGTATGTCACCCTATCGGCTCCTCTAACTGACTCCTAAGTAATTAAGATTAATATCATACATACCCTTCAGCAATGCCAAATTCTGTTTATTCTTCTGTAGCTGCTGAAGAACGACGACGACGACGCCGAACTGGCCCTGAATCATCAGAATCATTGCTATCTGAACTGAGATCTACATCTGAATCACTCAATTCAGCCTCGTACTGACCATTTTCCTCATCACTATCAAAATTAATTCGCTCCTCTTGCTCTAAAGACATTGATGAGTCAACCTCCTCTAATTGCCGATCTTCATCATTATTTTCCTCTTCATGCTCTACTACTGACTCAAGCTCAACATCTTCTTTTTTTTCTGTTGTTTCTCTAACACTATTCTCCCCAGGTTCCTGAATAGAAATAATTACTGATTTAGGATTTTTAACCGCTCCCTCTTCTAAGAGTGTTATTGGAGAAATTCCCATCAAAGCGTAGACATCTTGCTCATCAGATGTCATTTCTACTGTCACTATCTCTGGAGGTTCAGTAATAGGTCTAATTATCTCTCTTCCCGGGCGTCTATTGGGTGTTGTCAGTGGGTATCCTTCTGAAAGCATAGGATATTCCATATCTGTACCCATTTCTCTTTCTTGCAATTCTAATGATTCATCTTGCATTGTTTCACCTACTCCTACTCGTCTCCGGCGCCGCCGTCGGTTAGATTCTTGATAACTAGGGTGATTCAACAATTCTAAATCTGAGGAATGATTAGTAGGCTCTAGTTCTTGATATCCCTGTGTAGTCTCCCCACTAGGAGTCTGAGTTGCTGTGACTAAAGTTGGAGGAGCAATAGTTGGTCTAATAGTTTCTTCGACCTCTGGGGTACGACTAACCACAGGCAAATTAACTTCCTCCATGGGAATTTCTGATTCCCCTGGTAAACGAACTAAATGTCCTAACCCATTACAGCTAGGACAAGTACGACCAAAAAGTTCATATACATTTTGACCTTGGCGTTTACGAGTCAACTCCACTAACCCTAATTCTGATAACTGAGCTATTTGAGGTCTCGCTTTATCAGCTTTGAGAACTTGATTAAAGTGTTCAAGAACTTGTAATTGGTCTCGCCGTGAGTCCATATCAATAAAGTCCACAATAATGACTCCAGCAATATTACGCAGGCGTAGCTGACGGGCTATTTCTGTAGCTGCTTCACAGTTTGTCCAAAGTACTGTTTCGCGAGCTGTAGCGGAGCGTGTGAAAGAACCGGAGTTGACATCTATTACAGTTAGTGCTTCAGTCGGTTGGATAATAATGTAACCACCAGATGGCAAGTCCACTCTAGGTCTAAGAGCTTCTCGAATGGCTGCATTAACGCGGAAATATTCTAGGATAGGGATACGATCGCTATGATAGTCAATTAAAACTTGTAGTGGTTTGCCCCCGCTCCAGTTAAGCAGGTGTTTTTTGACTCGCTTCACTGCCTCACTTGAGTCCACTACAATCCGATTTACATCTGTGTTATACATATCTCGTAGAACTCGTTGAATAAAGTCACTATCACGATTTAGCAGTGCAGGTGCTCTATTGGAGTTGCCCTCCATTTGGATTGTTTCCCACTGTTTCTGCAAGAGTTCTAAATCTTCTAGAATTGCTTCTTCTTCCATCCCTTCTGCTTCAGTACGGACTAATAGTCCCATTCCTGCTGGTTTGATTAAAATCGCTAATGCTCTGAGACGGTTTCTTTCGCCTTCAGAACGAATACGTCGGGATAGGTTAACACCACGTCCATAAGGCATTAGGACTAAATAACGACCTGGTAAAGTTATGTTACCTGTTAAGCGTGGTCCTTTTGTCCCAGTGGGTTCTTTCATTACTTGCACTAGGACTTTTTGTTGGGGTGTCAGTAGTTCTGTTATTGCACCGGAAGAACGCTTTAATCTTAATGGCCCTAAATCACTAACATGAATAAATCCGTTGCGCTCTGGATCTCCAATGTTTACAAATGCTGCATCTATCCCAGGTAGTACATTTTCTACTACTCCTAGATATATATCACTAACTTGATGGCTACCTGTAGCAACGACAAGTTCTTGTATTTGGTCTTCAGAAAATACCGCAGCAATTCTATGTTGCTCGGCAATAATTATTTGCTTTGGCATTCAATTCCCTCTATTGCTTAATAAAAATGTGGCGCTATAAATTAAGTCACCTTTGATGTTATTTAGGTTATTTGTAATCGTGAATTTCTCTCCCATTAAATCGGAGATTATAACGGGGGCTTCTTAAACAAAGAAGTTTCTTGCTTTGCTGGCACAACGCTACGCGAACATAGGCTGATTAATCTCATAGCCTCCACAAGCAGACAAGATGATACCCACCTCGTTTAACGCTTTATTTAAAAGATTAATTGTAGCGTTTTCATCTCTATCTAAAACTTTTCCACATTTATGACAAGAATGAATTCTAATTGATCAAGTTAATGGTAATTTCTGGCCACAATTACTACTATTTTGAGAGGTATGATTCGGATTAATTTTAATTATGTGAACACCGCGTTTTACCGCCACTGCATTCAATTTTTCAATAAAAGTACCCCAAGCTACATCATAAATTGATTTTGATAGTTTAGTATTTTTTGCTAAACCTTTAATATGAAGGTCTTCAACAGCAATTAACTCATATTCTTTAACTAATTTATGAGCAGTCCTATAGTGAAAATCTTCTCTTTGTCTGGCAATATGTTGATAATGCTTGGTCTGGTTTTGAGTAGTTTACGCTTCAGTTTACTCTTACCCATTTGAGTACTTCTACCAATTTCTATCTTATTGTATTTTCAATTCTTCACACTAAAACTAATCCAATTTTTTTACAAATCTTAATTTTTGTATCAGTTCTATTAAATAGTTTAAACTATTTAATTTTTCAGGCACTTTAGAACTAGATAGATTAAATTTTATCGTTATAATATACGACCGCAACTAATCAAGTTGTAACATTTAAGTTCTATCGTATATCTTGAATTTACGAAAATTTTTTATTGTTCTAGATAAACACCATTGTACTTAGGTAAAAAATGTTTTTTAGGGGTAGACGGATAAGAGAGTAAAGGTTTCCTAATTCAAATCCCGTTCGTTTATTTATAGGATTTCTCTTTCAACTTATACTTTCTTACCTTTTTCCTCATTTTTCGAGTAATTTTTTTTCAATTCCGACACTTAAAAAAACAAAAATTCATCTATAAGATTCTCATTTAATTTATATCACCTCAAAAATAACTTTTTCCGGTGAGAATGCAGTAATTCAAATTCCTGTTTGCTTACTTGTTCCAGCATATAAATTATATGTTGTGGTCGTAGTAAAGTTCCATCATTCTGATAATTTCCTACATAACGAAGAATGCCATCTATTTTAGCGTCCCATTTCGTTTTTAGAGAAAAAATATCAGTGCTTGGATACTCTATAAACTCCAACTCAAATAAGCGATCGCGTAAGTTAATAATTTTTACCTTACCCGACTTAGTGGTTTGTTCCCACAGAATTGATTCACTATCATTAATTGCTTCTACCCACCCTTGCCAATTTAGCTTTTCTTCTGTTGCTTGATTGTGGAAATCTTTTGTTAAGTTTTCTGAAGATTCAGCTATTTTTCGGACCTTCAGAATATATTCTGCCTTCTCCAATATCTGAGATACAGAAGGACTCTTTACCTCTACTTCTTCAACCTTATATATGGGTATATCCGTTGGTAAAGCAGCTCCCAGTTTATTTTGAAATGCTACCACATCCATTGGTTCTGTCAACTCAAAATCTACAATTTCTCCTGTACTAGTTGTTCCTAAAGATAAAGCACTAGCCGGAATAATTCGTGGACTTGGATGATATCCGCCGGTAAAAGCAATAGGTATAGAGCTGCGACGAACTGCGCGGGCGAATAATCTAGCTAAATCTAAATGACTAACCAAAGCCATTTCTCCCAACTTCCCTAGCCAAACTCGTAGACGTTGTACCTTATTCTGGTTTGGCACAAACTGACCATCAAATTCTGGAATAGGCAAAGGTGGAACTACAATATTATGACCTAAATCGGGACCACATACACCACAATGAGAACAAGTTGCAAAAAAGCAGTCCGGAACAGTTATTGCTGCTAAAGCTCTATGCAAATCTTCTTTGAGCCAATTTTTATCAATTCCAGTCTCTATATGATCCCAAGGTAGAGGTTGGTCAAGTAGAGATGATAAGTTTTGAGCTGGAGTAATTTTAGTAGAATTTTCTGTATTATGAAATACATTCCACTCACCATTTTCTACTTGGCGATATTTCCAACTCAAGTCTGATTCTGCAATAGCTTCACTCCATGCAGCAAAAGCTCTATCTAAACTTTCCCACCAAGAGTCCATCCCTGCTCCTCGTTCCCAAGCACGGCGAATTACGGATGCTAGACGGCGATCGCCTCTACCCAGAAAGTCTTCCATTGCTGAGATACGAACATCGGTATAATTTACCTTTACACCTTTCATTCTTCTAAATTCTGTCTTTAGTAATTCTTGCTTACGTTCTAACTCAGCTACTGAGACAGAATGCCACTGAAAAGGTGTATGGGGTTTTGGAGTCAAGTTGGAAATTGTCAGAGTCACCTGTAGTTTCTTGCGACCTTTAGTTCTGCACTCTTGTTGTAACCAATTAACTGTTTCTGCAATACCTAAGACATCCGCATCAGTTTCACCAGGTAAACCAATCATAAAATAGAGCTTAACTTTATCCCAACCTTGCTCATAAGCGGTTTTGACCCCTCGCAAGAGTTCTTCATTTGTCAATCCCTTATTGATAATGTCCCGCATTCTTTGCGTGCCTGCTTCTGGTGCAAAGGTCAAACTACTTTGCCTGGTACCACCAATAATATTGGCAATATTTTCATCAAATCTATCAACTCTTTGACTGGGTAGAGATAGGGAAATATTTTCATCTTTGAGGCGGTTTCTAATTTCAGTGCCCACTGCTGGCAATGCTAGATAATCAGAACAACTTAGGGAAAGTAAAGAAAACTCATTATGTCCAGTAACTCTCAAACCCTTTTCGATAGTATCTACTATTTCTTCTGGTTCTACATCTCTTGCTGGTCGAGTCAACATCCCTGGTTGACAAAAGCGACATCCTCTGGTACATCCACGTCGTACTTCTATTACCAGTCGGTCATGGACTGTTTCTACATAAGGAACTAAACCTATAGAATAAGCTGGCATGGGAGTCGCGACTCGGCGCAATATTTTTTCTGGCACATCTTTACGAATGGGTAACACAGAGCCATCTTTAGCCATTTGATAAAATTGTGGCACATAAACCCCGGGAATTTGGGCTAAATCTAAGAGTAATTCTTCTCTGGTTAGTCCATTAGTTTTTCCTTGCTCAACTATTAGTCCAATTTCTGGCAGTAATTCTTCTCCATCTCCTAAAGCAATAAAGTCAAAAAAGTCTGCATAAGGTTCTGGGTTTGAAGTTGCTGTTTGACCACCTGCAAAAATTAAGGGATAGGTTTGTTGTTCTTGAGGAGAGTGGGACGTTAATTTTCGTTCTTGCCAAGTAAGGGGAATACCTGCCAAACTTAGCATCTCTAAAATGTTTGTAGCTCCTAATTCATAACTGAGGCTAAATCCTAGAAGATCAAAGTCGGTGAGCGATCGCCTTGATTCAACAGCAAATAGTGGGGTATCTGTAGCTCGTAATTTCTGTGCTAGGTCTGGAGCTGGTAAATAGGCGCGATCGCATAGTTGTCTTGGTTGAGAGTTTAAGATATTATAAAGAATTATATGTCCTAAATTAGAAGCTCCTACTTCATAAACTTCTGGATAGGTTAGTACCCAGTGGATTTGAGTGTTGTCCCAAGGTTTATGGAAGGCTCCCAACTCATTACCAAGGTAACGAGCAGGTTTTAAGATTTCTGATGTTAGTAAATTCTCTACTGCTACTGCCACTATTCGTACCTAATTTGTATTTTTTGGACATACATATTTCAAGATAACATCAAAAACTTATTATTGTTAACTAGCTATCAGCTATTAGCGCTCGAGAGCGCTTCAGTCTAAAAAAGCCAAAACTTTTATATATCAATAGTTTTAGATTTAATTAGCAAGCCCTAGATAATGGTTGAGAGCTTGGGTGTAACTCCCAGACTTCTGGTTTGTCGTTTAGTTTTTCCAGGGGTTGCTTATCACCTTCCCGCAACGGAAACGCTTTTTAAATTATGATTTGTATCATGTCCGGATAATTTAGCTAGCGATAGAAGTTTCTTCCACTGATACGTTGACGGAGTTTTGCACTAGCAAACAAAAACTTTCTCCTTTTAAACCAATATTTCCTTCTGCCTTGCGCCCTTAGCATAGCTACCTTATTTCTTTCATAAGTATTCAACCGGACATGATATTACGTCCAACTTATTCGGCAAGGTGTCTCTCATTATAATATCCGATCTAACGGAAGATAACTTTACATGATTCATATCACTATCTTATCTAGGATTGGATCACCTATCAGAGTAAGCATTTAGCAGAGAATTTAATTATGTAGGGTTTTTCTATTAGCAATGGAACCAAAATGTATGATTCGGAAACTTGTATCTAAAGCTCTATACTTTCGCAGGCTGACTCCTGAAATCGAAAATCAAATTAATTTAGAGCTGACACGACTTGGCTATATTTCCGATGTAGATTATGAAGCTTTAGAATTATTAATGGAGGAGATGGATGCAGGCCGAGTCCAGCTTGTTCCTAGTATGTAAACTGCACATTGTTTTAACTTGATTATGGTTGAAAGTTTCAGATATTTAACTTATATCTAACACCTATCAATTGTTGGTATTTGGTATATGATATATTTCCTTGATAAATAGCCTTGGTCTTGGGAAAATAAGTACTTTGATGGATACAATTATTTAGTTGATTGTATCTGAATTTAATGAGTTAGTTAAATTATAGTTATATTTTTTGCTAGGGTGCATAAATCTGAATTTTAATATGTGGCTTTGATATTCGATCTAGAGTTTGTGAAGTAGATTTATTTTATGTAGTTGACAGAGTCATTTCATTCTAGATTTTAGCAATGAATTTATTGGTTTTCAGACAGCGAAAGATAAATTATCTCTAGGTTGAAATAACATTGTTTCTTTAGTACACAAAATGGCACAATTTAGAATGAAATACCCCTGTGTAGTTGGAGATAAATTCTAGAAGTATAGGTGAGTGTTTGTTAAATTTAGATTTTGAGTTTTGATTTCTTTTGAGTTTTGATTTATTATTTGTTTGTTATTTTTATGTTATCTTTTCTAGATCATTAAGAGCTGATTTATAAAGTAAATATTAAGAGGCTAAATTCATTACTATATAAGAGTTTTGGGAGTTTGGCTTAATAACACTTAAATCCCTGAGAGTTTGGTGAAATTAGGGCTTTAGTTAAGTTGATAAATCTGCTCTAACAAAAGCTCTAAAATTTAATAAATTTTCTTTCATTCTAATTTTTCATCACTTTGTTTAATACTCATAGTCATTCCAGTTAAAATTGAGACAAAGGTTTCTTACCTTGAAAGAGTTTTAGCTGAAAAAGTGTTCCAGTTTTATTCAGAATGACTATAAATCCAACGGACAGAAAGAAAGCTTAAAATTCAGACAAAGTAAGGTTATTCCTTCTTTTTTCTACTACTACTATAAATTATCCTTATCTTGATTTTAGTAGAAATCGAGGGTGTTTCCGGATAGCTCCTTATAGAATGCTGGATAGTTGTTTAGATAGCATTCCGTCAAGAAATGCTTTCTAATTGAAACTAATAAAAATTTGATTATAAAAAATAGTCTATTCAGTCAGTTCTAATTTGTTGGATAATAATTTTAACTAAATCCACAAGAAAAAAAATCTGAGCATTTAAAAATTTTTACTTTTAATTTTGAAAAACTCCTGGCTCCTTTTTAAGATAAGATACACTTTGCGATTGTACATTAATTGAGTTCAGGAGTCTATCGAAATTACCATGCAGCTTGCCAAAAGGTTAGAAAAAATACCACCTTATCTCTTTGCTGAAATTGACCATAAACGGAATGAATTAGTTGAAAGAGGAGTTGACATCATAAACTTGGGTGTAGGAGATCCAGACCAACCAACACCAAGACATATTATCCAGGCAATGCATGAGGCAATTCAAGACTCCACCAATCATCATTATCCTCCCTACAAAGGTATAAAAGAATATAGACAGGCAGCAGCAGATTGGATGAAACGTCGGTTTGCCATTGAAGACTTAAACCCAGAAACAGAAGTAATTTCTTCAATAGGTTCTAAAGAGTCAATTCACAATACTTTCCTAGCTTTTGTAGACCCAGGCGATTATACCATAATTCCTGACCCTGGTTATCCAGTTTATCGCACCTCAACAATTTTTGCGGAGGGCCAACCCTATCCAATGCAGCTCCAGACTGAAAATTGGTTGCCAAATTTAAAGACTATTCCTCAAGAAGTAGCTCAGAGAGCCAAACTGTTGTGGGTTAACTATCCTAATAATCCAACTGGTGCTACAGCTACTTTAGATTTTTTTCAGGAATTAGTAAACTTTTGTCGCCATTATGACATATTACTATGTCACGACCATGCTTATTCTGAAATGGCTTATGACGGTTATCAGCCACCTAGTGTATTACAAATTCCAGGGGCAAAGGATGTAGCAATTGAATTTCATAGTTTATCCAAGTCTTACAATATGACAGGATGGCGCATTGGTTTTGTAGTAGGAAATAGTTTGGGAATAAAAGGATTAAGTCAAGTTAAATCTAATATAGATTCTGGAGTATTTAAAGCAATTCAAAAAGCGGCGATCGCTGCATTTTCTACTACTGAAGAAGAGTTGCGAAGTTTAGTAGCTGTTTATCAAAAACGAAGAGATATTTTAGTAGAAGGTTTACAATCTTTAGGGTGGCTTATTAAACCGAATTTAGCCAGTTTATATGTATGGGTTCCGGTTCCTAAAAGTTATACATCTCAAGAATTTGTTAATTTATTGCTAGACAAATGTGGCATTATCGTTCCTCCTGGAAATGGATATGGTGTATGTGGAGAAGGATTTTTTCGTATTGCGTTAACAGTAGAGGAAGAGCGAATTTATGCAGCATTAAAAAGAATGAAAGATGCAGGCATTAGTTATCAATTAAAGTAAGAAGGAAGAAGGAAGAGGGAAGAGGGAAGAGGGAAGAGGGAAGAAGGAGGAAGGTTATTAAGCAAGAAAAAACTTAAATTTCCTGTAGATATTAACCTTTGGGTTTACCGAATAATTAATAATTCAATAATTCTGGTTTTAAGCCTCCCCTTTTAAGGGAAAAAAGTGGTAGAGGGATGGCTCCGAAACCTGCGCTATATCCAATCGATCAAGAAAAGAAAAAATTTTCCCTACTGCGTCAATCTTCTTCTTTTCAAGGAGAGGTAATTATTACTGGAGTTTAGACTAAATTTTGGGGTCTTCAGATAATTTGCTCAGAAGCAATGAAGACTTGAAACTCAGAACCCTTGGAGAATATCAGGGGTGCAGATGTTTTCAAGATGAATGATTATTTTTCTTTTTTGGCTTTTTTGAGTGAAGCTGACATTATTCAAACTATTCAACAAGTCTTTCCAGGGCACAATTAACCTATAGCACAAGCTGTGGATAATTGACTTAAAAGTCTTTGCAATACTACAATGCGAAATAGTTTCAGTCTTGTTGGCCTATCTCACTATTCTCCCTCGGCAAGTTTCCGGCCTGCCTTAATTAGTCTAAACTCCAGTTATTAATTGTTAATTGTTAATTGTTAATTATTAATTATTAATTATATCCCACCCATACCAATGGCGAGCTACTAACCAAATAACAGAAAGTAATCCGGCAATACTTAAAGTTAATCCACTATAGGGAACTAATAATGCAAAAACAGGTAAAATTCCGCCAGCAATAGTACAAATAATTGTGGCTAAAGAAGCTTGACGAGTTGAGCCTAAACCCCAAACTAAAAATAGTAAAATAGGAGAAATTAAACTCCAGACAAATTTAGCATCAATTAAGCGACTACAGTAAGTCAAAGTCAACAAACAAGCAAAGAAAATTCCGCCTAATATTGCCACATCTCGTAAATTCAAAGGTAGGGAAAAATATAACAGAATTAACCACCATAAAAATAATAGAGGAGCTAATATTAATAGACGGGGTAAAATGCCAGTATTTTTAACTGGGTCTGTGGCAGTAAAAATTCCAAAAGGATTTTTGACAGAAACATTATCGTTAAATATCCAAGTAAATTTACGACCTTGATTTGATTCAATAGTTTCGGTAGGAACAATACCACTGGCAAAGTCTGCTTTGGGAAAATTTGCTAATGCTGTTAATCGAAAGTTTGATAATAGTTGATTGTTGGCATTATAAATCCAACGAGGTCCGCCTTGAGCTTGATAATTTACTTTGAAATTGATAGTTTCACCGGGGGATAAATTAAAGGGAAAACTGTAATTTTTAGGGTTAGTAGGAATTAATCTTTGATTATTTTGTTCGACACGAAAGTTTTGCAATAAATAATAACCATAAGGAGGACGAATATCAAAGAAAAATTCTTGGATATCTTGAAGTTGATTGGTAACTTGATATTCTGCGGAAAAATCTACGACATAAATAGCTTTAAGATTTTGAACGTCTTTAGCTTGGTTAATATTTACCTGAATGTTTGAGGCATTTATTCTTAAATATTTATCCACATTTCTCGTACTTTTAACTTCAACCCGTTTATTATCAACCCACTGATAATATGTATATGGTTCTTCTACTATATAACGAACTTTTGGAGCCATTTGTTCGAGGCGAGCGCCTGCTAAACCAGCAGCAATTTTGGCGATTTTTGCTTGTTCCCAATGATGATAACGATTACTGATAGTCGAACATAGAAAAAATCCGCCTATTACTAAAGTTAAAACTAAAATTAGATGGGGTAAACTTTTAAGTAAAGTTGAATACCTAGATACTAATTCATTAATCAAAATGTTTGCTTCTGATTCTTGCCTATGACGGAAAGAAAAATTGATAATTGCTATTCCTACGCCTAAAAAAATAATGAGAATAATTAATATAAGTGATGCTGTGAGAATTTGATTGCCAAATTCAATTAATTCTTGGGGATGGGTAATATCGGGTATATTAGGAATGCCTTGACTAGATTGCCACATATTTTAAAAGTATAGTAGGTTTTATATAGATTTTAATTATGGGATAATTCTGCAAAACTTAACGGCAGGATGTAGTTGATCTAATTAACATTATTAAGTGTTTTTCTGGAAAGACTATATAGCAATTCTAAATAGGTTGTAAAACTCAAAAAATAGATAAAAATTCTGAAGCTGTTACTCCGGTTTTATATTGTCTTTCTAGGAAATGCTTACCTTTCAGAGCTGTTGCATTTTTCAACGTTAATTTTTTACATATAGCAGTTCCCAAAAAGCGTGAGGCACAAAATTCCTTTATTTTAGGAAAGGGAGTAGGGAATAGAAAATCAGAAAAACAACTGTACCTCAGTAATTTGAGAAACGCTATAACCAAAATAGGACTACTATAATAATAGCTACAAATTTAAAAATTTAATTCCGCTACTCGAGCTAATTTGAATTAAATTTTTTTTAAGTAGGCTCAAATTATGGAAAATCAGACATCAGAAAATCTTTTTAACTCAGCAAAGAAAAATTATCAAAAAGGAAATTTAAAATTAGCGACAAAAATCTGCCACAAAAT
>NZ_CEZPJD010000030.1:22809-24500 GCF_983059655.1 Okeania sp. | reverse complement strand
TTTAAAATTGAGATGCACTCAGTAAATCTAAATTCAATTCTCTCAAATTTTGGGAATTTGCTCATATTCTTCCTAGATCGCTAAGATATATTAATTAGTACCAATATTTTGGCCAATTGACTTAAAAATTATGATTCCAACCGTTATTGAACAATCTGGCCGTGGAGAAAGAGCCTTCGATATCTACTCTCGACTGCTGCGCGATCGCATAATATATCTAGGAGAAGCCATAGACTCTGACTTGGCCAACTTAATCGTCGGCCAATTATTATATTTAGATTCAGAAGATCCAGAAAAAGATATCTATCTGTATATCAACTCCCCTGGTGGATCGGTCAGTGCAGGAATGGGTATTTATGACACTATGAGGCACGTTCGCCCCGATGTCTGTACTATTTGTATGGGAATAGCTGCCAGCATGGGAGCATTTCTTCTCAGTGGAGGAACAAAAGGCAAAAGAATGAGCCTACCCCATGCCCGAATTATGATTCACCAACCATTAGGTGGGGCACAAGGTCAGGCCACAGATATTGAAATTCAAGCTAGGGAGATTTTATACCTCAAAAAATACCTGAATGACTGTTTAGCAGATCACACAGGTCAACCCATAGAAAAAATTGTAGAAGATACAGAAAGAGACTTTTTTATGTCAGCTACAGAAGCAGTGGAATACGGTTTAATTGATCAAGTTTATAACCGTAACCCTTCTAATTCTTAACCAACTTTTGCTTGATTCTCACTAAGTTTTTAGGGCGTATCTAATTTTTCTAAATGTTGTAAGAAATCTTGCAATTTATCATAGGAAAGACGGGTACGCCCTTCCTCTCCATATTTCTTTTTGAGATAAGTTTTTCCTTTTGTTGAATTCCAACCCAAACGTTTAATTTCATTGGTAGTTTTACCAAATACTTCTAAATATTCCAAAAAGCTTTGTAATTCATCTACACTGAGCTGTTCCAAAGATTCTTTATTATGACTATATTCTAAATAATCTTTTTGTTGCTTAAGCTTCCATCCCTGACTCTTACTTTCCTTTGTAACCTTAAGCAGTATATCTAAATATTGATGGAAATTAAATAATTCTTCTGTTGTTAAAAATTGACGTGTTTTTTGATTATAATTTTGTTCTAGAAAATCTTGCTCCTTTTCTTTAGTCCAGGCTAAACTATCAATCAAAATATCTATCTTAACATTATCATTAGATACATCGTATGATGAACTTAGTGAAGAATTTTCATCAGTAGTATCAATCGATTGAGCTATTTCTACTGACGAATCTATGGATTCTGGTGTAGTGATTTCACTACCTATATCATTATCATTTCCAGAGTTTATTAATTTTTCTGTCGTCCTATCAATCTTTTCATCCTCCTGTTCCGTACTATAGTCAGTATTTAACCAACTATTATCAAACCCACTCGAAATTTGAGTAGGATCGGGAATATCATCATAGTTAATACTAGATTCTACTATCTGTAATTTCTCTTTTTCCACTGAGGCATAAATTTCTGATGCTTCCAACTCAGACGAAGTAGTTGAACTACCAGCAACCTCCTCAGCATCTAAAGGCGAAGTAGTTGAACTACCAGCAACTTCCTCAGCATCTAAAGACGAAGTAGTTGAACTATCAGCAACCTCCTCAGCATCTAAAGACGAAGTAGTTGAACTATCAGCAACCTCCTCAGCATCTA
>NZ_CEZPJD010000030.1:12892-22709 GCF_983059655.1 Okeania sp. | reverse complement strand
TCCTCAGCATCTAAAGACGAAGTAGTTGAACTATCAGCAACCTCCTCAGCATCTAAATTCGATATAGCTGCTGGTACTTCCTCTATTTCTTTTTCTAAAGAAGTGTTGATATAAGTGTCAGTTTGTGGTACCGAAATACTAACAGATTGAGGAGGACTAACAGATTGAGGAGGATAAATTTGAACAGAAGTTTGAGGTGTAAAAATAGATTGATCGAGTGGAAGAATGGCAAGCGATCGCTTTCTAGCTTGGTCTTCTGCCAACTCCACAGTATCAGCTGCCGCTAGTCCACTAGCCAAAGTTTGACCATTGACCTGCACTAGGACACGAACCACATATTTACCATTGTGAATAGTAATTAACTCAGAGATTAAGCAACCTGTGGGATAACAAGCTCGAAAACGTTCTAACATAATTGTCTACTTAGTGAAACCTAGATCGAGTTAAAAGTCCAGTTTAGTACATTTGCTCAAAATTCAGAGCCATTTCATTGATACTCTCATAGTTAAATCGAAGATTATAATGCTCTAAATCCTGTTTTAATAAATTACTGATGAAGTTAGGAAACAAAAAACAAGGAAAAATTATAAATCTGTGTTATTAATCTGAATTTGTATGATAATTTCACAAGAGTTAGTGACACTCAAATAAAAAATTTGTTTGGGAGTGTCGCTATTATATGTCTAGTTGAATACTTAAAAATGAGGTGATAGGGAAATATAGAGAGATTTGCCCTTGAAGTGATATGAGCAGTTTTTCCAAATCGCTATTAAACGGACATAATATCACTTATCTGAAAACATCTGAATTTTCCTTGGCGAAAATTATCTTTGCCAAAATAATAATTTAAATAAAATTAGCTCTGAGGGATGAAGCATATCTTTAGCAAACTCTTCTTTGTCTAAAGATTCTTCTGACTAACTCCACCAGGAAAAATAGCTCCACCTAGCTTAATTATCCTAAAAAGCAACTAATCCCGATCAATATTCAATGAATAGTGTTATGATTGATAGCTGAACTTATGGGTAACTTGACAATTGGCAGATCAACCAGGACAGCGTGCCCAATCAGCATATCTGAATGTCCGGAAAGCTATGGGATTAGCTACTTGACAAACAATACAGTCCAAAGTTGGTACCTTTTCTTATAGAATAAACAAACGATTAAATTAGTCGCACGTCCATAAACCTGAATCACCAAAAAATAAGTTTTCCATAAACTAGGGTGAAGACAAAAAAGTACAAGCCATTTATCCTAATACATTCACAAAAAGTAGCAAAGATAATGGTAAATACTAGATAGCTGGGCGGTTTTGTCTACGATGAAATAACTCTACTCAGTAAATGTCTTGCCAAAATTAGCTTAAGAGGGCCATTAAGCATTTAACTAGGGAAAGCTAATTTACAACTATCAAGGTGAGACAGTCAAGGCAGACTAATTTATTAAGATAGCTGAACCGATAAAAAAAAAGGATAAAACGCTGCATGAAATTTTCCATCGCTACACTCCTAGCAAATTTTAGTGAAGACAAGTTAGTCGCTCCTAAAGCAGTGGAGAAAAAACTAGACTGTCAAGACAACCAAAGTATAAATAAATTACAAATTGCTTTGGATGCTCTAGAAAAAATAGGAGTTTTAGCCAAAGATAAAGGTCGTTATCGACGACTGCTTGAAGAATCTGTTGTTGAAGCAAAACTGCGCTGCTCCAGTAAAGGATTTTGCTTCGCCATACAAGACTCAGAAGGAACTGAAGATATTTATATTCGGGAAAGTCACCTGAGTAATGCCTGGAATAGCGATCGCGTCTTAGTCAAAATCATCAAAGAAGGCAGTCGTCGCAGGAGTCCAGAAGGAGAAGTAAAATTAATCTTAGAACGTGCTAACCCCTCCTTGTTAGCCAGAATCAAACAAATAAATGGACATAATGGGGAACCCTATTATCGGGCAGTTCCCCTAGACGATCGCTTACTATTTGAAATAGACTTAATACCAGAAAATTCTGACCTAGCGAATGCTATCGATCACCTAGTCCATGTCGAAGTATTGCGCTATCCCCTGGGAGAAAAACGTCCCATAGGAAAAGTCGTTCAAATTCTAGGTTCAGATGCAGAAGCAGCAGACGATATGGATATAGTATGTTGCAAACATGACTTGCCCAGGTCTTTTTCTGATGCAGCGATCGCAGAAGCTGAGTCATTAGTGAAGCACTCCACCAAGGCCGATCAAAAAAATAGATTAGACTTGCGCGAACTGCTGACAGTTTCCTTTGGAAGTGCCAATAAGAAAGACATTAACCATGCTCTGAGTATAGAAACCACTTCCTCCGGTTATTGGCGAGTAGGAATTCATATTGCTGATGTAGCATACTTTATTAAGCCAGAATCACAACTAGACAAGGAAGCTCGTAAGCGAAGTATCAGCATATACCTGCGAGATACAGTAATTCCCATAGTGCCAAAGATTGTATCAAGTGATTACTGTTCTTTACTACCAGAAAAAGATAGACTAGCAATATCTATCCTAATTACAGTCAATAAAAATGGTCAAATAGTTGAGTTTGAAATTGAACCTAGTGTGATCGAGGTAGATGCTCATCTTAGCTATGAACAGACGAAACAAATCATCAATGGCAACACAGAGGAATTAGTTAATCTGCCCTCAGAACAAATAGAGAGTACAATTAATAAACTCAACAACGTCAGTCAAGCAGTCCGTAATGCAAGATTACGAAGAGGTGGTTTCGACCTAAATTTACCAGATGAAAAAAGCTATTACAATGATGAGGGAGAATTGGGAGCAATGATCGTTCCCGAACTATTCCCAGCTAGATCCATGGTAGCAGAATTAATCGTCCTAGCAAACCAAGCAATAGCAAGTCACTTAACTGCACTGGGAGTACCAGCAATTTATCGAGTGCAAAACACTCCAGATCCAGGAGACATTCAAGAATTTATTAAATTAGCTACTAATCTTGGAGCTGAGTTATATCTGGAAGATGAAGAAGACGTGCAACCTGCTGACTATCAAGCATTTATTGAAGAATTTACTGCACAAAAATCAGAAAGAGTGCTGGCATACTTGCTTGAAGATACTTTGAAACCAGCTATTTACAGTACCATAGCTCAACCACATTTTGGACTAGCATTGCAACATGGTTATGTCCATTGTACATCACCAGTTTCCAGATATTCTGACCTGCTGATTTCACGAGTCCTACATACCGTATTTAATGAAGGACGCGATCGCCGTTCGAGTCGTTCCAAAGAGGGTGTGGAACTCGGTCACTCTTCTTGTCATGGCAAAATTACCTGGAATGTTTTACCTCCAGAAATACAGCAAGAGCTGGAAGCACAACTAACATCAGTAGTTGTACATTTAACAGAACGAGAAAATGTAGCACAGGATGCTCAAGAAGACCTGGAGGGATTGATTAAAACTGGATTAATGAAGGAACGCACAGGGCAAACTTTCCAAGGTTTGATTACAGGGGTGCAGTCTTACGGTTTCTTCGTAGAAATTGAAATTTCCTCTGAGTCAGTAGAAAGTTTCAGAGTAGAAGGTTTAGTTCATGTATCCTCTCTCAAAGATGATTGGTATGAATATCGCTCCCGACAACAAACTCTTGTGGGGCGCAAAAATCGTAACCAGTATCGACTGGGTGATATGGTAGAAGTACAAGTCAAAAGTGTTGATTATTATCGCCAGCAAATTGACTTAGTTGCAGTGGGTGGTGGTAGCGTTGCTTTTGATGATGATGAGTTTTCTACCCCTACTCATCCTTATCGATATTAATTATCGGCATTGGTGAATTTAGTTGGTTTAGTAGGGTGCGTTAATGAAATGTAACGCACCGCCTATCCCAAATACTTCGGTGTTGATAACTGATACAGCGTTTTCCGTTGTTATGAGGTACACCCATCGCGGGCAAGATGCCCGCACTCAAATATTTTTACCATTTACCCTGTACTTCATTTGCTTGAAATCTGCTGTAACTGATAACTGATAACTGTTAACTGATAACTGAAAAAGTAGGGTGTGTTAATGAAATGTAACGCACCGTCTATCTAAATAGGGTTTGCTGAAAAAAGTCTTTTTTAAGGAGTAGGGAAGTAGGGGGAGTAGGGGAGAATTTTTTTGCCCAACTATGCGCTAAAAATGCTAACTTTTTGAGCATGAAGAGCTGAAAACCATGTACTTTTTCAACACCTAAAAAGGCTAAAATCTTTATCTGGTAATTAATTATTTGAGATTAGATCGGTAAACCCTAAATACTTCGGTGCTGATAACTGATAACTGATACAGCGCTTTCCGTTGTTATGAGGTCCCATCGCGGGCAAGATGCCCGCACTCAAATATTTTTACCATTTACCCTGTACTTCATTTGCTTGAAATCTGCTGTAACTGATAACTGAAAAAATGCGGCCTGGAACAATCCTGAGAAACCATTACAAAATTATTAAAACTCTTGGCAGTGGAGGGTTCGGGGATACCTACTTGGCTGAAGATTTAGATTTACCAAGAAATCCTAAATGTGTTGTTAAACATCTCAAACCTAAAACCTCAGACCCAACAGTTTTTCCTATTGCCCTCAAGTTGTTTGAGAGGGAAGCGGAGGCATTATACGAGTTAGGTAGAGATTCAGACCAAATACCAAAATTATTTGCTCATTTCCAGGAAGGAACGGAATTTTACTTAGTACAAGAATATATTGAAGGGCACGATATTAGTAAGGAACTGACGGACGGCAAAAAATTAAGCGAGTCTTACACTATTACTTTACTCACGGGAATTTTAGAAGGATTAACAGTAGCTCATCAAAAAAATATTATTCACCGAGACATTAAACCACAAAATTTGATGCGCCGTAAGTCGGATAACAAAATAGTTTTGATAGATTTTGGGGCGGTCAAAGAAATAAGTGTATTAACTACTGCTCACCAACCAGGTGCAACTACTTTAACTGTAACAGTGGGAACTCCTGGATATATGCCTAGCGAACAAAGTAATGGCAGACCGAAACTGAGTAGCGATATCTATGCAGTGGGAATGGTAGGAATAAAAGCACTGACAGGGAAGGAACCTAAAGATTTACCTACAGACCAAGATACAGACAATATTATCTGGCGGCACGAGGCAAGGGTAAGTAATTATTTGGCAGATATATTGGATAAGATGGTGCAGGAGTATTTTCGAGAGCGTTATAAAAATGCGATGGAGGTATTAGAGGCGTTAAATATTTTAGTTGCTCCACAACCAACATCCGTTCCGACTCCAGTTCCGACAATAGCACCAACTATTCCATCTATTCCAAAAACAAAAGCGCTAGTTGGTTCACAACCAACACCAGTACCAGCAGTTTCGTCTGTATCTAAAACTCCACCCCAGTTTGATCAAACCAGAAGACGAATCTTGATATTGGGAGGTTTGGCAGGAGGTGGGTTTGTGGCAGCTAAATTGTTGCGTAGGTTTTTACTTCAAAAAAAATACTTATTTACTTCGACTTCGACTCATAAATTTGAGAGAGTCACAGTTAATGGAAAAGGAGAAATAATTAATCGCCGTCAAGGTCAAGCAGAAGTAATGATAGAAAACTTTGATGGTGGAGTCTCCCTAGAAATGGTAAAAATTCCTGGAGGTAGATTTCTCATGGGGTCTCCAGAGACAGAAGCAGGGAGAAATGATTGGGAAAGTCCGCAACATTATGTAGATGTGCCAGAATTTTTGATGGGGAAGTATCCAGTCACTCAAGCACAGTGGGAAGCAGTTATGGGAAATAATCCTTCTTACTTTAAAGGTGCAAGTCGCCCTGTAGAAAGGGTAAGTTGGAACGATGCGACAGAGTTTTGTCAGAAACTTTCAGAAATAACGGGTAAAAAATATAGTTTACCTAGTGAGAGTCAGTGGGAATATGCGCGCCCGTGCAGGAACAACCACACCATTTTATTTTGGCGAAACCATAACGTCTGAGTTAGTTAACTATGATGGTAATTCTCCCTATGCTGATGCACCAAAAGGAATATATCGAAAAGAAACAACAGATGTGGGAATTTTTCCTCCCAATGCTTTTGGTTTGTACGATATGCACGGAAATGTCTTGGAATGGTGTCAGGATGTTTGGCACAGTAACTATAATGGTGCGCCTACTGATGGAAGTGCTTGGGAAACTGGAGGTGATAGTAATAGAAGACTGCTCCGTGGCGGTGGCTGGAACTACAGTTCTAGGGGTTGCCGGAGTGCCTGGCGCAACTATAACGATGCCGACAGCCTCTACTTCTTTAGGGGTTTTCGGATCGTCTCGTCTTCTCCGGTGGTTTCTGCCTTGCGTTCCTAGGATTCTTCCCCTTTATTCTTTTCCTCTTTTCCCTCTTCTTCTTTTCTCTTTTTCCTCCCGCAAAGCGGAAACTTTTTTTTCAGAGTGGCAAGACACGGATTTTGCCACGGATACACGGATGATTTGAATCTCAAAAAAAAATGTTAAATGTAGAGTTAGAAATTTATAAATCATGCAAATTAAAATTAATTTACCAGATAAGTTAACGGAAAAAGTTGGAGGTAAATGGGAGAATTTGCAACAAAAGATAATTGCTAATCTTGTACTAGACGCTTTTCGAGAAGGATTAATTGATTTTGATGAACTAAAAGAACTGCTCAATTTTTTCTCTTATGCCGAACTTATGGAATTTTTCAAACAAAATAATATGCTTCATTCTCAGGGAATACTTAATTTATATGGTACTTGTGCCGAGCTTGATTTAGTAGAAGATAACCAAGGAATTTGTGACGAGATGGATGATGATTTAGTTGGAGCTTTATAATCAGTTATCAGTTATCAGTTATCAGCTTTTTCAGTTAACAGTTATCAGTTGTTACTCTTTTCAGTTATTAGTTATCAGGACTTAAACTTGTGGATATAAATCAGTGATATGATAAATATACTGTAAGTTTCAATCTGCAAAAATCCTTTATATCGCAGTTTGTATCTTTGCCCTTTAATGATTTGTGTGCTGAAATTTATGGTAAAATTAGGGCTGATTTAGCTAAAGCTGGAACGCCTATTAGTTCAAATGATATTTTAATTGCCTCTATTGCCTTGGCAAATAATTTAATATTAGTGACTCATAACTTAAGAGAATTTAGCCGAATTGAAGGGTTAACAATTGAAGAGTGAGAAGCAGAATAATCAGTTATCAGCCTTTTCAGTGAACAGTTATCAGTTATCAGTTATCAGCTTTTTCAGTGAACAGTTGTCAGTTATCATATTTTAGTTCTCAGTTATTAGCTTTTTCAGAAGTTTATGGATATAAATAACAGTATTGTTTATCAAAAAGCCGATCAATTTGCTATTAGAGTAGTCAAAGCTTATAAATACTTGACAGAGGAAAAAAAGGAATATGTATTATCTAAACAACTGTTAAGAAGTGCTACTTCTATTGGATCAGATATAGCAGAAACAAATGGAGCATTGACTTAATCAGAGAATAACGATATAATTCATATTTAAGCATACTTTTAGACAGGCTGCACTTACCCATAAATGAAATCCATTAGAACAAAGCTGAAGCTTAATAATAAACAGAAAACTCTGATGGCTCAACACGCTGGCTATTCACGGTGGTGCTACAACTGGGGCTTGAGTCTGTGGAATGCTGCTTATAAGGACGGTTATAAGCCTAATGCTCGTAAACTCAGAGAAGTGTTTACTAACCATACTAAACCACTTTATCCTTGGATGAAAAACTTGTCATCTAAAGTTTATCAATATGCTTTTATTAACTTGGGTGAAGCATTTAAGAGGTTTTTTCAAGGATTGGGTAAACGCCCGCGGTTTAAGAAGAAAGGTAAGTCTGATTCTTTCACAATTGATAATTGTGGAAAACCCATAGAATTAAATGGATGGAATCATAAATTACCTTTTGTTGGTATTGTAAAAACTTATGAACCAATTGAAGCTACAACTCAAAAAATAACTATCAGCAGACAAGCTGGTGATTGGTACTTAAGTTTAGCTTTTGAATTTACTCCTACTCCCACACCCAAAACAACTAATGTCGTAGGTGTAGATTTAGGAGTAAAAACCTTAGCAACTTTAAGTGATGGGAAAGTTATGACAAGCGTAAAATCGTATCAGAGGTTTGAAGCTAAGTTATCTCGACTGCAATACCTAAATCGTAAAAAAAGAGTTGGTTCTGCTCACTGGACAAAAGCACAAATAAAGATAGCTAGGCTGCATAGACGAGTAGCTAACATCCGCAAAGATGCACTTAATAAACTGACAACATATCTAGCCAAGAACCACGGCATTGTCGTGATAGAAGACCTAAATGTATCTGGAATGTTAGCCAACCATAAACTAGCTAAATCAATAGCCGACCAAGGATTTTACGAGTTTAGAAGACAACTTGAATACAAGTGTCAATGGTACGGCTGTGAATTAGTAGTAGCAGATAGATTTTTTCCATCTTCTAAGACTTGCTCTAGTTGTGGTCATGTACAGGATATGCCTCTGAACATCAGAACTTATGACTGCCCAGAATGTGGTCTATCCATTGACCGAGACTTGAATGCCTCAATTAATTTAAGAAATGCGGTCGGCTTGACCGTTGATGCCTGTGGACGGAGTGCTGCCGACAGTTCCGGTGGAAGCAGGAAGTAAACATCAATTCGTAACTTTATGTGACGCTTTGTATCAGTTTTATGAAGCAGGAATATCTCAAGCTGACTTTAGGGCAAAAATGTCTATAGCTTATAAAGAAGCCTTAGAAACAAAGTATTGGTTATCTCTTCTAAAAGATACTAACTATATTGAAGAAAAAGCTTTTGAAAGTATCCATCAGGATGCAGATGAGATTAGCAAAATCTTATTTTCCATCATCAAAAAAACTGAAAAGGCTGATAACTGAAAAAGCTGATAACTGATAACTGATAACTGCTCACTGAAAAAAGGCTGATAACTGATAACTGATAACTGTTCACTGAAAAAAGGCTGAGGTTATTGTCAGTTAAGCTACTCAGAGCGAATAAATATTTTTTTGTGACGAAGGAGCCTGCCTTTGAAACTAAACTACCTCTTAATGTGTTTGTAGGCTTGCCTTGCAGTGGCTGGATCAAGATTAAATTGACTATCTATAAATTGCACTGGATGATAAGTATTAATCCACAGATGAGCGCCACATTTTGCCGGATTATAAGGTCGATAGACGATTTGGCAAGGACCTGAAATATATAAGTCATAACCATAATAGTTGCGCTCGTTGTGCTTGAGTGACACTACTGGTTCTAATTTCTCTGGAGCCTTACCCTTATTACTTATAATCTTCTTTTGATTAACGTGAATCATTTGAGGTACAGTGGTTTCCCGATGGTGCCAGATACCTTTCGGACCGCGCCGAGCCGGAATTATTCTAGGCATTCCACTCTCAGAAACTGGAATTTCCCAGAATCTGCCTTTTTTTTCAGCTCCTTTGACTCTACCTTGAGCGAGTAAAACTAATAAACGTTGACGAGAGATACCTAATAAAAAAGACGCTTCCCTAGTACCCATAATTTTCTCCTTAACTGTTGACCAATAGTTATGTGTGAAAAAAAAGATAACATAGAAAGAAGTTATTTAGTAATAAGTATAAAAACTTATTATTAGTTTTGTCTACAAATGATCCCTGAGACATGGCATTAATAAAAGTAATTACTGCTTCAACCCCACGACGAGATTGTAAAAAATAACAAGTTTCTGTCACGACGCACCAAGTTGTAATTAGAGGTTAATTGTATTTAGCAAAAATCTTTTTAACAGTTTCATGGTAGTTATCATTTTTGTTAGC
>NZ_CEZPJD010000030.1:0-12792 GCF_983059655.1 Okeania sp. | reverse complement strand
AAAAAAGTAATAGTCTCTTATAGTTAAAAATTCTAAGGTTATGGTCAAGTGGAGTCCTGAAAGCTACCAAAAATCGCAGAAAGCGTTTTACTCTGTTGGTGATTTGCTAAAAAATTTATCCTTGTAAGCTCTAAAAAGATTTATTGAAAATGAAAGATTCTGTTTCTACTCCGCAACTACCGATAACGATTGGAGTTACAGGAGCATCAGGACTAATTTATGCTGTCAGAACTATTAAATTCTTGTTAGCATCCAACTATACTATTGATTTAGTAGCCTCAAAAGCTAGCTACTCAGTCTGGCAAGCAGAGCAAAATATTAAAATGCCTGCCGAACCAACTAAACAAGAAAAATTCTGGCGAGAACAAGCTGGAGAAGAAAACAAAGGCAAACTCCGTTGTCATCCTTGGCAAGATATAGGAGCTAATATTGCTAGTGGTTCCTACAGAACTAAGGGGATGATTATCATTCCTTGCAGCATGGGAACAGCAAGTAAATTAGCTGCTGGGTTTAGCTCAGACTTACTAGAGCGTGCAGCAGACGTACAGTTAAAAGAAGGTGGTAAACTAATATTGGTGCCTCGGGAAACACCTTTGAGCTTGATTCATTTACGAAATTTAACTACTCTAGCAGAAGCAGGAGCAAGAATTGTCCCGGCAATCCCAGCTTGGTATCATAATCCCCAAACTATAGAGGATTTGGTAGACTTTGTAGTAGCTCGTGCTTTAGACCAGTTTGGTTTAGATTGTGTTCCTATAAAACGGTGGATAGGCCATGAATAGATCTCGGAATTTACTATTGTTAGTAGTTTTAATCTTAATAATCCTTGGGTTGGCCTTGTTTTCTTGGCAAAATTGGTCCCCTAATTTATCTTTGACTTTTTTGGGGTTACGATCTATACCTCTACCTTTATCTCTATGGATTTTAGGTGCTTTTATTGCAGGTGTGATTACTTACTTGTTGATTTATGGTATTTTTGGACTTTCAAATTACCTATTAAAAAAGAATTTACAACCTGCCAGACCTCGTTCTAGAAAGTCTCATCATCAAGATAGAACTGAGGAAGTTTGGGATGCTTCACAACCTCAAGTAGCTTCAGACTCTCAAAGCTCTTTTAACCTGAATAAAGATTCAGAAGTAACTGAGGCAGATGAAAATTATGATGATTGGCAACCAAGACCTCCTAGGGTTAATCGCTCTTGGGATGGTAGCACAGAGGAGCAAGGTTCAGAAGAAAGACAAGAATCTGTGAATGAAAGTGCTACTAAAAATTATGAAGCAGAACAACAGCCAGAAACAGGTTCTATGTCTGGTTCTGTATATTCTTATGGCTATCGCGATAGTAGCAGTTCAGGTGTTGGTCAAACTGAATCTGTTTATGATGCAGATTATCGGATAATTACTCCTCCTCCTCCTGAAAATACATCTATGCCTACTCAAGAGGAAGAAGATAAGCAAGTTTCTGACAAAGATCATCAGTCAGAAGATCCAAAATAAGTTTGGCTTTTGTTTAATAGTGTTTTTTCATCATAAAAATTCGGTAAGTGGGAAACCACTGTCTTTTAAGCGGTGGAAGGATTTTTTTTGATTTTATCCCCTTAAAAGGGTCGGCTTTAAACCTGAATTTTTGAATGAATAATTATTAACTATCAACTCTTAATTATTCATTATTCATTATTCATTATTCGGTAACTTATGAATGTTAATAATAATAAGAAGTTTTTACAGGGAGTAAATCTTTATCTAGTTGGGATGATGGGGGCAGGTAAAACAACGGTGGGAGAGTTGCTATCCCAAGATTTAGGATATCGTTTCCTAGATACAGATAGTTTGATTTCTCAAGTTGCTGGCAAGTCTATCAATGAAATTTTTGCTGATGATGGTGAAGCAGCGTTTCGACAGTTGGAAACAAATGTATTGGCAGAAGTATCTAGTTATAAAAATTTGACTATTGCAACAGGTGGTGGTATTGTAGTAAACAATTTTAACTGGAGCTACTTACAGCATGGTATTGTGGTCTGGTTAGATGTGCCCGTAGAGGTATTATATAGTCGCTTGCAGGGCGATCAAACTAGACCTCTGCTTCAGGATAGAGACCCTCTAGGTAAACTTCAGGCTCTTTTAGAGGAACGACGGCCACTTTATGCTAATGCAGATGTTCATATTCATGTGGACTCTAAATCTACTCCTGAACAGTTAACAACGTTAGTATTAGCAGAAGTTAAAAAAGTTGTAAGAGCGCCTGTGATAAATTAGTTATTTGAAAGGTTCATCCCAAGATTTTAGTCTGAAAATAATCTAAACAGATGTTTTTGCCCAACCAAAATAATAATGTTATGATTTGATGTGGCTATAAAGTCTTTGGTAGAAACTAAATAATATCTGGGATGAATATATGAAAATTTTGTAGATAAAAAAAAGCCCCACCATACATCAGGTAGGGAGCAAGGACAGTTAAACGCTATTCTATTATTATCTCAGAAATCAACTATTATTGGTTGTTATATATGTGACAATTTATTAAACGTGTATACAACCAATAAGATTAATATTCAAATCTGAACCTACTCTTTAAATTAAGGCAATGTATAGTAGCACTTAAAGACACACTTCTGAAGTTGTCTATGATACTATAGTTTTTAAGCCTCACTACATCCTGTGTTCTGCTTCATAGCATTAGTATTAGGTGAGATTTAACGTCTTCGAGTTTCATTGATTATGCTAGAACTTAAGTCTATAAAGTAAAATTCCTAGCCCTAAACTTGCTTGAGAAATAATTAGTAAAATCACAAAAGACTGCCAATTTTTTAAGCCACAAACTTGAGTATCTAGTCTTACCAATATTCCCGCAGATATTAACACTAAAGCATCGACAGAAAGACTAATCCACCTAATGAGAACTACAAATAAAAAAGCAGAAATAATCACAGAAATAAAAGTCATAATATCAGATTGAAACCAGGGTTTAATTATTCTTTGAAAATTAGGTAGAGGAACAGTTAAAATAATATCTAATAAAAAAATAGCAGTTATAACAGTTAGATATAATAACTGAGAAGCTTGGATACTAGCTAATCTCCAGCCTAAGATGCTGTAACTAATTAAAAGTAGCATTAAAGAAAGTAAAGGTATTAGTTTCACATTAAATTTATAAGTTAGTAGAGATTGCTTGCACTGGGCAGGTAGGAATACATTGTTCGCATACTATACAACGAGACCTAATAAAATTGAGACGAAAGGTATCAGGTTGTAAAGTCAGAGCTTCTGTAGGGCAAACACCAGTACATAAACCACAATCTATACAGCTATCTTCATCGATTAAAATTTCCCTACTAGCCAAACATACATCTATATTTTTTAGCCTCATCCATTCAACGGCAGCATCTAATTCATCAATATCTCCCGATAATTCCAACACTAATTTACCAACTTGATTTGGTGCTACTTGAGCACGAATAATATTAGCAGCAACATTAAAATCTTTTGCCAACCGATAAGTAATTGGCATATGAATTGAACGTTGTGGAAATGTTAAAGTAACTCGTTTTTTCATAGTTATTTCTATGTCTCCTAATTAGAATAATTAGACTTTTTTTCAAAGTCAAAGTTACAGCAATTTTGGAGTTAATGAGGTAAAAAAAATTAGGGCTTTAGGGAGTAGGGAGTAGGAAAAAAAAGATTAATCTTAAAACGTAAGCATTCAACAGTTAGCTATCAGCTATTGCTTTTAGTTTGAGATAAAAGCTTTATTAATTGAGTTAGAATTAAATATTACTACAAAACTAGCTATATTCATTTAAACTCTGTTACGAGAGCTGACAGCTAATAACTGTTTGCGCAGCATTCCACAGGAAATGCTTACCTTAAAACTGTACCTCATTATCCTAAAAAGTGGTGTAAATCTTTTTTTACTCGTAATTTCTGATTAACTAAAGTCACCATAGAAGGGCGAGGCGCATACCAGAATTTTTCGGTAATTACAGCATTTTTTAGGAAGCGTGAGGTACGGTTTTAAGGCTAATCTTTTTTCCCTACTCTCTACTCCCTAAAATTTTTTACCTCATCAACTCTAAAACTGCTGTAATTTTTCTGCCCCTTGTTTAAGATGGCAATTGCTAAACTAATAGCTATAGTTTTTAATTGTAAAAATTCTTTAACTTTTTGACAATGAGCGTAAACCCATCTGAGTCTACAAACACTTTCCCTTTTGCAACCCGCCTGAGAAATTTCATTGTGGCGTTGGTAGCGATCGCTTTATCAGTCACCATTTTTATCGGATTACGAACGGAAACTACTTCGATTTCTTTAGGTGAAATGGCTGAAGCTGCAACACCTCTAAATGTGGCCTTAGCAAATGGTAAACCGAGTCTAATTGAATTTTATGCCAATTGGTGTACTACTTGTCAAGCTATGGCTCCTGAATTGGAGGAAGTTAAACAACAGTATGCTGAAAGTGCCAATTTTGTGATGTTGAATGTGGATAATAGCAAGTGGTTACCAGAGTTAGTTAAATATCGAGTAGACGGTATTCCCCACTTTGTGTTTTTGGATCGAGAGGGTTCTGAAGTTGGCCAGACTATCGGAGAAATACCAAAATCTGTGATGACAGCAAATATAAAAGCTTTAATTGCTGGAAATTTTATACCATACGATGGTACTGTTGGTCAAGGATCTAAGTTTGAAACATCAGTAGCACCAATTAAAGCAAGTCAAGCCGATCCGAGAGTTCACGGTAGTCAAGTGCAATAGTTGTCGATTAAGCTTGTAGATATATAGAATTACTTGACTTGCTTATTTAGCTACTTAGCAATTAACTGTATGGCAATCCTATTCTAATGCTGGTGAGGTACAAAGTTTAGGTAACAGCAAATATACAATTTCACGGAAGTCAATTCAGTTAACCTCTTGAGATAGGAACTGTGTTATGAGTACTTCTTGAAATTAAGGAGGTAAGAAGTGCATAATTTTCTTTTTTTATCCCCTTAAAAGTGAGATTGTACAAGCTGAATACTTTTACTAAAAATAATTTCAAACAATTATTTCATACATTGATCTTGATATTTCATATATTGAGGTATGAAACTTTTTATGAAATATTTAAAATGAAATGTTATCAGGATAAAAATTGTACCTCACTCAGCTGAAAAATACCATAGTTTATTTCTCATAGGAGTCAACCTACCCCTAACTCCTTACAAAATAGGAAGTCAAGAGCCACAAATGAATGGCTTTAATACTAGTTTTTAGGTCGTAAATTCTCTTTTTCTCTTGGTACACATTCCGCAAGCAAACTGGTGTCGTCGCGGGGTCGCACCACTCTACTTGGTCGATTGGATATGATGATGAGGTTCCCTCGCCATCCCGCCCTATGGGAAATTACGAAGATCGACCACTTTGTAAAAGAGACATTTCCTGCGAAATCTTTTTATCGCACTTATTATTCATAACATTCTTTTTTTAAATATAGCAATCCTAAATAAGTTGCGAGTAATCAAAAAGTAGATAAAAAAACTAAAACTCCTATCTGTTCCTTGTTCCCTCTCTTAGTCAGCATTCCGCAAGCGAGCTGACGGCGACGCAGGGTCTGACCGCTCTCTTGGTCGATTGAATATGGCGAGAAGACCCGCTCTTATCAGAGCCGCTCCGCTGTTAGCGCAGCTTTGCGATAGCAAACGCCATCCCTCGACCGCTATTCCCTAAAAAGCAGTAAGATTTTTGACACGAATAAAATAGGATTGCTATAGTATTAAATCCCTTTTCAACAATTAATAATTAACAACTACCTCTACTTTCAAATAAGAGAATTGACTCAAAGGAAAAAAATCTTTTTATTCCTTTAAAAAGGGAAGCTTTAAGCCACATCTTCTTTGTAAAATGTAGATAAATAAATTCATAATTAGATGGCTATAGAGAAGTAAAAAAAAGTATATCATATCAAATAAAATACAATTTCATGAAAGAAATAGGTGAACTTGTATAACCTTCATAGACATCCTCAAGAATTTATTGGATAAAAATAGAGAATAACTCTAGAAAAATAACTAACTTTTTCTGTTTTTATCACATATTTTTGCACAACTAAATATAATTTATATATGATAGTGTTTCTCAACTTAATTAGGTAAACCTATCTTTAATTTGTCTTCTATTCTCAGATCAAATTCTTCCTGTTCCTTAAAACCAATGAATGTGCATACCTAAAACTTCTTGGGAACTGCTATATGATAAAACTTACCTAATTTTTCAAATAAATCACTTATGAATAAATCATCTATCAACTCTAAACAATTACAAAAACTTTTAATATTTTATTCTGCGGCAGGAATATTTATTATTAGTGTTCTGGTTGCAATAGTCAGTATACTTCCTCTTTATAAGCAACTTAAAAGAAACGAAGAAAGCAATTTACAGTCGGCTTTAAGAACTCGAACTTTAGCAGTAGAAGAATTTCTTTCAAGAGCCAAAGGTATTGCAGCACAAATTGCTAGTCGTACTCAAGCAAGACTAGAATTAGAAGCTTATAACCGCAATTTAAATAATCGTGCTTCTGCTGTTTCTAAAATTACACGCTATCTAAGCGATGCTCTAAATAGGAGCGAAGATGTAGTGGGCATTAGTCGCTTCGATCAAAATAACCAATTGATAGTTCAACTTGGTTTACCTATTCCTCAAAAATTTTGGAATTTTTCCACTCATAACTCTCAAAATTCTCAAATTAGCAATCCAATTCGCCTCAATAATCAATCTTATATAATTGTTAGCCAAGCAATTGTTAACTCTAATCAACAACAACAAGGAACAGATTTAGTTTTATTTAAAACGGAGGATTTAGAAAAAATAATTACAGATTATACAGGACTAGGTCAAACAGAAGAAATTTTTTTAGGAACCTTTCAAAACCAACAAGTAAAATTATTTTTATCGTCCAGAAATAAAACTAAAACTTTATCAAGACCAATTTTGAGAGCGCTGGAAAAAACAGTAGTTCTTCAAGAATCAGGACTTAAATTTATCAAACCTAAATCTTGGACTTATGGACGAATAATTGCCTTTGAACCCCTCTCAAAAGTGAATTGGGGACTTGTGATTAAAATCGATCGTCAGGAATTGTATGCTTCTGTTCATTATCAGCTTATTACCATTGCAATTCTAATTATTATTTTAAGCTTTCTAGGAGCAGGTGGTATGATTTTACTATTGCGCCCATTAGCAGGTCAAGTAATTATTCAAACCGACGAGCTTGAAAAACAACTTCAGGAAAAAAATCGTACTCTACACGAGTTAAATAATGCTCAAGAAACACTACTTTTAGAAATTAAAGAACGTAAACAAGCCGAAAACTTATTACGAGAATCAGAAGCTAAATTAAAAGAACAAAAACAAGAACTTCAGCAAACATTAAAAGAACTTCAAATGACTCAAGCTCAGATGATTCAAAGTGAAAAAATGTCTAGTTTAGGTCAAATGCTTGCCGGAGTTGCCCATGAAATTAATAATCCGGTGAACTTTATTCATGGAAATATTGTTTATGCAAAAGATTATATTCACGATTTACTAAATTTAGTTCAACTCTATCAAGATTATTATCCTCATCCCCGTCAAGAAATTGAAGCAGGAATTGAAGATATCGATTTAAATTTTCTTCAAGAAGACCTCAAAAAAATACTTAAATCTATGGAAGTGGGAACAGGGCGCATCCAGGAAATTGTCAAATCATTGCGTATCTTTTCTCGCTGTGATGAAGCAGAAATAAAAAAAGTTGATGTACATGAAGGAATTGAAAGTACTTTAATGATTTTACAGAGCCACTTCAAAGCTAAATCTAAATCTGAATATTCAGAGATTAAAATAATTAAAGAATATGGTCAACTACCTTTGATCGACTGTTATCCTGGGCAACTTAATCAAGTATTTATGAATATTTTTAGTAATGCAATTTATGCAATTAAAAATAATCAAAATTCTCAAAAAATTGAATCTAATTCTGGCTGTATTCGGATTAAAACTCAAAGAATATCGGACAATTTAGTACAAATTTTTATTACTGATAATGGAGGAGGAATTAGTGAAGAAGTTCTCTCTCATTTATTCGATCCTTTTTTTACAACAAAACCAGTTGGTAAAGGGACTGGGTTAGGACTTTCGATTAGTTACCAAATTATTGTTGAAAAACATAAAGGAAAACTAGAATGCCATTCTCAAAAGGAAAAATATACAGAATTTATCATTACCATCCCGATAAATTTGAGTTAAAACATTTTCTTTCATTCCCGAGTGGCATAATTTTTTAGTTTTATTGTAGATAATTGGTATCAGATAATATTCAACAAACTAAATTTTTTCTAGATTTTGACAAACTGCTATATATTTTGAGACCATTTTTCTCAGCCTAGATTAACTAATAATTTTTGTCCAGTATTAGTTCAGCAATTAGCAATTAGTTATTACCGAAAAATTGTGGTTTAAAGCCTCCCCTTTTCAGGAGATAAGAAATAAAAATTTTCTTTTGAGTAAATCCTCTTCTTTTCAAGGAGAAGTAATTAGGGCTTGCTGAATAAATCTAAAAGTCTTTGCAGATAAAGGTAAGTGCCTTTAATGGTATTGAAAAAGTACCTGGTTTTTAGCTCTAATCGCTCAAAAAGGAGCATATTTTGGGCCAGATAGGGGAAGAACAATCTTGGGAAGATTCTTCTAATACCAAGCGTGAAAAAAGAATGCTATGAAAAGTGCCCCTCAATCAGATATGCTTAAAAATAGTGGTTTCCGTTCATTAAAGAATAGTTATTTCTATCGTTTTTACCTTTTTTTCAAAATTTTATCCTTCTTCCTTCTTTCTTACTTCTACTATTTGTAACAAAAACTTATCAAATTGGTATAACTACCTCTTCTATAATTCCCATTCCTCCTGACTTCACCGATTCATCCTACCCTTACCACTCATACTTTTGAGCGCAAACCCTAAATAGCAAAGTATTGACTGATATTGGTTTGAGGCAAATTATGTCTGGAAAAAGTATGAGCTTTTCACAAGCAATGTTGAAAAAAGTGAGGATTTTTGGGAAGTAAAAGCCGAAAAATCACTGTTACCATTGTTTTGGCTACTGACTCTGTAATTACTATTGCTTCTACGTCCTAACTACTCCCTACTCCCTACAAAGAGCAAAAAGACTAGTGAAGCGCAAACCCTAATTATCAATTCTTGAATTATTCTTTACAAAAAGGGGATTAGCCTAGTTGAATACTTTCCCAAAAAAAGCAGAAAAAACATTTATATACAGCCTATTCCATGTAATTTCGGCAAAATCTGAGCAAAAATTATTAAGCGTATGACAAAGAAATAATATGATAGATAGTCATAAATATGATTTGCTGAAAATGTGAGTATTTTCAGCTTTATTGCAGTAAAAAATTTACACTTTCCGAGCTTGAGAAAGACTAAAATATTTACAAATAAAGGCTTTTATTATTAATAAGTAAGCCTAAATATTTCATTAATTTATAATGGATAATTACCTCTGTTTAAAACAGTTATTGATTGAATATAAGGAAATCTGATTTCTTTTCTTGATCGATTGGATATGGCTCCGAAAACTCGCCATCACACCCTACAGGAAACTCCGCTTTTTCCTAGGTCATGCTGCGCAAACATGTCGGCGACAGCTGTTAACGTAGTTATGTGGCAGCAAAACGACCGCTTTTTTATCCTTAAAAGGAGAGGCTTTAAACCGAATGAATTAATTATCAATTATCTATTAGTAAGTAAATATATTGCTTGTGATATCCCTTTAATTATCAATAGGTAAAGTGCTAAAGTTATTATTTATTTAACAGTACCATATTAGACTCTGTCAATAAATTTTTTTCAATACTTTTTAAATTGCGGTCTAAGGTAAAAGATTGAGGTGGATAAATTGAAATTCTCTCAAAATCAGGATGTAAAGGATTAATCAAATAATTATATTCTTGAGGAATAATAGCAGAAGGAACCTTTAAAACTGCTGTTGTTTTAGCAGTTAACCATTTATCTCCAATCGAGGCTAAAACGAAAGGTGGAGAAGTATCACGCCAGTTATGGGGCAATAAATTTTCATCTACTTGTTTAATCGGTAAATTATCAGGAATTTTTACACCAATAGATACAAATATATTGCCAAAATTTTCTATTTCCATACTGACTAAAGTTTCTAATGTTGCTAGAGATAATGTGGCTGAAGTATAAATCAAGGATGTACCCTTAGAATTCCAACGCCCTCTACTACAATTAGAAGCTTCAGCTTTAAAAGCACTATCAATATGTTTTTTATGAGAGATTCGCCATACTATTAAACTCATGATTATTATCTTGTCAACTACTAAAATTGAAGAAAAATTTAGGGTTCTGAATAAATGATTGCAAAGATTTAGACTAATTACTAATTAATTTTGTTTCCTGACTCACTATTCAATATTCATATTAACTCAGTCGATCGTAAAAAGTATTCAATTCTTTGATTCATGTTGACAGCTCTACAGAATAAATAGAATAAAAATGCTGATACTATATATATTTTTTTCAATTTATAAATCCTGAATGATTTGCTGAAAAAAATATCTATGGGCAGGTTGGAAACCTGCCTTTTTCTCTGTTTCTTATTCACAACTACACAGAAATGAATTATTAGAGGATATTTGTAAAATAAATATTAGAAATATTAGATCGTGTAGGGTGAGAAGGGTGTTATGTAACCCACTATCCCACAACAAGAAGTGCCTGAGGTGTAAAACCATTCGCAAAGCGTAGCAGAGTTCTATCGTTATTCCAGAAATGTTAAGCGTACCGTTACACACCCTACTTAATCTTTTGTTTACAAACAGCCTCTTAATAATGAATAAAATGAATAATTAGCTATATACTCCATACTCTATTTTATTCAAAAGTTCATCTACTTGTTGTGTACCTGCATCCGTATCTAATAGTTCTAAAGGAGTTCTGCCACCCAAGGCGCGATTTGATTTTTTCAGCCAATCTCTTGCTATTTCTACATTGTCAAATATATCTAACGTTTGTGCAAAAATTCTAGCAACACGATATAGTCTATCTGATTCTGAAAGATCTAGAGGTTTCTGATCTTTCTTGCGCCTAGATATAGTACGTTCAGAAGTTGCTAATAAAGCCGCCATTTGTGACTCAGAAATGCCACAATATTCCGCTACTTTAATCACAGAAATTATTGAAAATCCCTGACGAATTATACTGACTATTTGTAGTTCTTGGGGCAATTCCAAAATATTTTGAGGTATTTTCTCAAACCCTAAAATTTGATAGATTCTGGGGATGGTTTCAGCTTCTGAGTTCTGAGAAACTTGATCTGGAGATAACATCTGGACATCCTTTGAAAGTCATGTGTCTAATATTATAATGCCAGATGTCTGAAAAAAGTCATTGAAATTTTATATTTATCAGATTTTACAGCAAAGAACGGGATAGTTAGGATTTATGCGGACGATAAAACTTAGACAGGAAAATGTTTTTCCCACTGTTCCCAGATCCGGTTTCCCTGTAATACCATTTCTCAAAAACTTTTCTACACTATTCTTAAGTAGGGGAGTAAGAGAGTGGGGGAGAAACAAACATCAGAATAATTAGCATTAACTGACTAAATAATTAGGAAATTAAGTTATTAAACCTGTGTTAATAACTTGATAACTGAAGTTCCAGACAAGTATAGCATTAATGCATGGGAATTGGTATAATGCATAATTTATTTATTAGGTTAACCCGCTGGAAAAGCAAGATAACATCAAGAAAAAAAGTGTCCTGGATATAACTGAGTGCTAGTTGCTATATCTGAAGCTAAATATCCAGAATATAATTAATTTATAACTGTTATGACCATTATTTATACTATAAACCTCTAATATTTCTCGATCGACTTGATACCCTAGAGAGAAGAGCCAAAAAACAGGAGGATTAGAAAGATGAGAAAAAGTATAAAGATGAAACTGTTAGAAAACATATTGCTTATTAGTTACTGTATCTGAATTCTAGAAAATTTTGACACTACTACCGTTAAATCAGAGATTATATACGGGGGATTTTTATACCCTTTCACTAAAGTCAAAAGTCAAAAGTTAAAAGTCAAAAGTTAGAATTGATACTTTAGGTACTTAAAACTTTTACTCTACGGTAATTTTAGCTTATTATTTGACTTCATCAGTTACCAACTAGAGGTAATTGTTAATTATTAATTTTTGAACCTAGCTTTCTATTTTTACGCGAGGATAAAAGGCCACATAGTTTTGAATATTTTTGGCTTTTTCTTTAGGGTTGGGATAATACCAGGCACCATCTTTATTTATCTTACCATCTACTTCTATATCGTAATAGCTAGCTTCACCTTTCCAGAAACAGTTAGTATGAGTGTTGCTTTCTTTGAAATATTCACGATTAACTGTGTCTGGTGGGAAATAATAATTGCCTTCGACCATTTCACAGCGATCGCTCTGCGCTAGAATAATACCATTCCAAATAGCTTTGACCATTAGTTTTTCCTAGATTTTAGTAATTACGGTATATAATAATATCAAATATTAAATTAAATCAAGGAAAACATCAAATCACAAATTAATTTTTTCTGCTCTAAATTTAGATCATCCTGGCTCTAAGATGATTGAGTAATAATACGTTTCTATATCTCCAGCTTAATTATTATCTAAAAATCCAATTTTTTTAACTTTATCCAATGCCAGAAAAGCTATTATTCTGAAAATAACTTTCAGAAAACACAAAAAAAGCAGCTTGTTAAGCTGCAT
>NZ_CEZPJD010000029.1:17186-24713 GCF_983059655.1 Okeania sp. | reverse complement strand
GCGATCGCTTTGAAATGAATGGCCTCTTGATATCAATTTAAAACCTTAAAGATTCTGACCACAAACTATTTAAACTTGGTTCTACAGAAATAACTTCATCTCTCGTATGTTGTTTATTCCAACGAATTGTATTAGGAAAAGCATGGTCGATCAAATTCCCTAATGCCCAATCGGAAGTTACTAACCATGTACCATTTTCTACCTGTTCTCTTAGGGAATTAATTAGTTGATTTTCATAGGAATTAGAACAGTTCACAAATACAACTTTTGCATCCAGTTTTTGTGGATTAGGATTTATTTGTATTGGTAGTTTTAAGCATTGGAAAATTTTTTCAACATGGTCATAACTACCTGAGTAAACAGCTATATCCTTTTTGCTAATATTATTTAAAATTGCTAAATCTTCAGGACGTTGTTCAGTAAATCTTTGCTTTACAGCAACAGCAGCTACCTGATAAGCTTTCTGCATATCTTTCATAGTTTTTCCATTAAAAAAGAAACCGGGTTTATTGCCCTGATTATTTTCAAATCACAAAATTTCATCGACAAAAGTTGTATTTTTTCTTACTTTTAACTTTTGACTTTCCTTCCCGGTTTCTGCCTAAGTTACAGCAGATTCCATTTTAGTGAGGTACACCCGTCGCGGGCAAGATGCCCGCACTGGGGAAATTTAATTGTTAATCTTTGTACTTTATATACCTGGAATCTACTGTATATTTTTTCTTACTTTTGACTTTTGACTTTCCTTATCACTACGAACTGGCAGTGAGGTCTCCATTATTTCCATCAACAACTCCAGTCGCGAACGACTAGACAACATTGGCACTAAGTTAGGCAAAGAATAGTAGTCACCTTTAAAAGTAAAAGTTTCCACTGGCGCTTGCTTCTGCTTTAGTTGACTTTCCACATAATTAGAAGCATAGCTACCCACACGCACGATAACCACATTTGGCATAACCGCCAATTCACGACAATAAGCAGTATAAGCTTCAGCAAAGTAGGGTGCAGTATTTTCCCCTTCATCTGTCACCACAATAAACTGTTCGACAACTTGCTTTTTGCGCCGCATTGCTTCTACTGCACAACCACAACTTGTACCCCCACCTGCGCGGATATGTTGGAAACCACGTTCCCAGTCGCTCAATTCTGTACCTTGGGCAGTCACAGGATAAGGAATGGTATCGAAAGCGTAGACAAATAGTTCCGCTTCAGTAATACCAGAAACTAAAGCTGCTAAACGCTTACCAACTTCGATCGCCTTTTCCATTGAACCAGACTTATCCACAAGTAAAGCAGTAGGCAAAGAAATTTTACCGCGCTTTTTCACTTGTTCGTTAGTCACTTGTTCCAGTTTCGCAACAGTTTCCGCATCTACTTGAGCAGTATCAGCAGCAACCTTAGCTTTATAAGCAGACACGCGATCGCTCTTTTGTGCCTCAGTCAGTTTCTCATCAACTAACGCTTTTACCTCTGGATGTTCCATCGCCCCACGAGTAGTCAGAGACTTCAGGTTATTGATAATTTCCTGGGAAGACATGGAGTTTATCAGTGCTACTAACACAGTAGGTGTCAACTGTTTCACTGCTCCCACCGCCACAGTATAGGGAATTTTATGTTCCACTATTAATGCTGCTTGCTCTGCTGGAGTTTCTACTTTCGCCAACTGTTTGAGCATGAAAGCCAAACTATCCTCTGGAGGTCTTTCCTTAAACAAGATAGCATCAGCGCGAGAGTTAGGTTTAATGTGCAAAGTCGCATATAAGTGCTTCATTGCTTTGCGGTTACGGAGAGCTGCCCGGTCAAAAAATTCTGGTTTTTGTTCGCGCTTCCGTAGATAACGAGTCACAGCAGTGCGTGCGGAACGTGGCATTTTATTTCGTTGCTGTTTCATAAAGTCTACAATGCGTGACACCTGGTATGGTGGGAAATTTTGTAGCATCATGAAACCTGCATCTCGGTGTTCTGTGAGGTTACTTGTTAGCAAGTTTCCGAGAAATACTTCTTTATGATCGCGCACATCACCGTTGTTTTGATACCATACTGCTAAATGACCGTAAAAAATTGGGTCTAACTCAACAATTAATTGATGAATTTCTGCTACTTTTTCTAATTGACGGTGTGGTGTAGTGAGCAGACTATTGAGCATTTCCAAACGCAAGTCGCGCTCATCGTTATGCATCTTAGTTTTATACATTTTTTCTACCTCCAAATTTCAGTTAACAGTTATAAGTTATCAGTTAAATTTCTGTCATATTTTTAATGTTAAATGTAAGACATAACATTATCAAACATTTGAGAACCTATAACTATTCATTATCAACTAATTTAATTACAAAAAATCTACTTTTAGGAGGCAATTATCGTTGGCAGTTTTGCGGAGTATTAATATTAATATTTATGATGAAATACACCGCGCAAGTTGAGAGAGTTAGTTTAACTAAACCATAGGTATTTGTATGTAAACTCTCTGAGTAGGGGCGCGACGATAACTGCATATTTTATAGCTTTAAGTTTGGTTTGAAAGATTTTACAACAATTTTCAATCTGGTTATAACCATTTTTTAATTGTATAGTCAATACTTTAAGTCTATCAACTTTTACTTCTGACCTATAAATCTGGTTCTATCCAATTTTTTCGAGCTGACTCAGACATCAGATATTCTCTACTGTAATATTCAAAAGGCAAAGCAGAATTTTCGTAAAAGTTGACTAAATTATTGGCATTTTCTGCAAAAGAGTTGTTCGCTGAAGTGGTAGCCAAATATTTCTGAATCATTTTCACCCAAAACAGCGTAATTGTTTCGTGATAACCACTATCTTTGGTATTCTTAGTACCTACTGCAACGTTATATTTTTTTATGCGATCGCGAATATTATTTATTGCTTCAAACTCTGAGTAATTAGTTAGATACCACAGAGCAACAATCAAATGTGCAGCATGAGTCCAATTGCTTCTTGGCAAGGTACAATTATTAAATTCACTAACAATATTTTCTAACTCATTACTGGTGAAATAGATAGTTTTATTGCACATAATAAAATTATTTCAAATCAACTATTGCTCCTAATTCCTCAAATTTTTGCTTAATCTGTTCTGCCTCTTGAATATTGACATTAGATTTAATAATGTGGGGTAAATTATCAACAACTATTTTTTTGGATTTTTTAATTAAAATTAACGTTTTATGCAGTTTTGAAATCATCTCGCACAAGTTAAAAAAGCTGTTTGTTCATACACAGGATTTTACCCTGCATTATCTTGAACCAAAATCAAGTGCCGTTTGGCTAGTATGTAAGCTTCTTTTGTTAGGGTACGAGATGAAAATTACATTTTTAGTAACTTATATAAATTATCAAATTCAGATTTTTTTACTCTTTCTTAGTCTTAGTGGGAATTAAACAATTTTAATCATCTCGCGCAAGTCAAGAAAGCTGTTTGTTTATACACAGGATTTGAACCTGTATTAGCTTTCGCTAGCTTGATTATGAGTCAAGTGCCTTTACCATTTGGCTAGTATGTAAGCTTTCCTAGTTAGGGCGCGAGATGAAAATTTTTTATATTGACAAATCTATTTTGTCTTTTGATATTAGAACAAATTATGCTATTCAAAGCGATCGCTATCAAACTATAAATTAGGCATTCCCGTCATTAGAGCAATTGCTTTTTGCAGTAGCACAGTTTTTTCAGCAATTTCTGTAACTGAGCCAACGGCATCTTTAACTCCTGTCAGCAAACCTTTTAGTGTTAGCTTATTTGGCTTTTCTTTGTTGACCTCCTTAGCCACTTCCTGAACAGCCTCAACCACTTCTTCTTTGTTTTCAACCTTGCTAGAGTGGACTTCAATAGACTCTAGCAACTCAGTGATTAGTTTAGCAACCTCTTCTTTTCCTGAAGCTTGCAGTTCATCAGCAATTTTTTTAATCTGAATCGCTTTGCTATTTTTACCAGCAACAGCCATTTCTGCTGAAAAAGAGCCACCTGATACAACAATTCCTTGATTTCCTTGTTCTTGATTCATAACTTAAACTCCTATGCTCTCTATTGTTTTTCTAATGTTTTTCTAAGTTTATTGAACTACCTACTGGATTCGCTATTGCCCCAGAGATATTATTCATAGCCCCAGAGATATTACTCATAATAGATGTAGAGTTTGCCCCTGCTGTCACCTGCTTTGCTGTGAAGTTACCTCCACTCACCATGACTCCCTGATTGATAATATTTGTCGCCATTTCCTGAAACTGGGATGTGTCAACTTCGTGGCGTTTGAGCACCTCTATCATTGATGTTAACACAGCTTGGTTGATTGACTTCCAATACATTATCAAGTCTTGTATACCATAGTAGCTGCCATAGGATTCATCTGAAATTGATTCACGAAAGGTTTGAAACAGTCCATAGTTATATTCTTCTTGAAACTCAGCTTCTGTCCTTGTTCTTTTGTCTTCTGAGCTCCAAGTGAGGAGTTGACGAACAAAAACTCCAAGATAGAAAAATCCAACTAAGAAATAACCACTAAGATAATATCCTGTAAAATAAGCAATTAAAAAAAAGAAAAGGGCAACCAAAAACGTTTTGACTATTTTGCAAAAATTACCCTCATTCAGAGTCCATGTCAGGCTGAAGAGCTGTCGATCAATGTTGAACAGTACATGAGTAGATGCTTCTACAAAAGTGATAGAACCGAGGTTGTAAAAACGCAGGAAGTAGGAAAAAACTTGATCCCTTTCTGTGTCGGTGTAACGATACACTCGATAAGCACGCCGTTCCTCACTCAAATTTCCCTCCCCTAGATTCCAGACCTGCTCTTCAGGAAGATTGCTTTCTGGGCTAGGTCGTGTTTGATTGAGAATTTTGCCATCAGCACTTAATTCAAATCCATCAACAAATAATAAAGAAAGCTGCTCCAAATCAGCAAGTTGAAGTTTAGCTATCTCTGAATCAGCGGTACTATAAAATTCATTTACTGGAATTTGTATCCGTTCCTCAGATGACTGGGACAATTCTGCTTGATTTTTATTTTGAGAAGGCTTGGGCTTGCGATCTATTGCTGTTGTCCACTGTGAAATTTCTTTCCCTGCTCCAAGGAATGGATACTTTGCAAAAGTAATAACATTTTGGGAAGGGTTAGGCTGGATAATATGTTGTTGTTTGAGAAATCTAGATACAGGCTTTGTCAGTAGCTTAAATACCCCGATCTGAGGGTTTGGTTTATAGTATCGCCGAAGAAACCGACGAGGTATTGACCAACGCAAATAGACAAGTTCGTATGCCACAATGCCTGAGCCAGCAATATTGAGTGCTACAACTAAGAACCATAAAAACTCATTACTCTCGTAATAATAGTGGTATTTATTATGGTTATAAAGCACTAAAAAGAAAAGTTGGACAAGCCAAATTACTACAGCCACAATTGCGAATGATACTGAAATTGCCACAGCTTGGACTGCATGGCTCGTTATTTGATCTAAGTCCAAAGTGGCTTCTGGACTTTGGGCTTTATAAGGGGAACTCCGTAAACGGTTAAGTAAATCAAATCCGCTAAAAATACCTCGGCGGTAAGCGCTACCGGAAAGTAAACGAGTGGTATTTAGATTTTGGCTTTCTCTGCTTGCCTCTACCATTATCCTCCTAATAATATTTTGTTTATGGGGGGTTTACCGAAGTAATTCATCTAAATTTTCAATAGATCAGGATAATTTTTAAAGTTCTTTGCCATAAACAATATCAGTATGAACTTTACGGAAACCCACAGACTCATAAAGTCGAGTTGCTCCTGACGGGTTCTCAGCATCAACACCAAGTAACACCTTATCCAGACCAACACTTTGTAAACCCTCCATTCCAGAAAGTAACATCGCTTTTCCTAAACCACGCTGACGAAAACCACGACGAGTACCCAAAGTATTTATCCAACCTTCCTTTCTTCCCTTGTACTTATTTTCTTCTGGATAAAAACAACAGTAACAAAAAGCTGCAAAAGTACCATCAGGATCTATTGCGACCCAGGTCAAGTCTGGTCGATAGTTAGGGTCGCTTACTATATATTCCACCTGCTCAACTTTCACCTCATGGAAGTTCCAATGGTCAATAAATGTTTGATTATACGCTTCCACCCATGCTTCTAAAAATTTTCGCTGCTCCTGCTTACTAGAAAAATGTGCAGAAGAGTGAGACTGCAATGTAAAACCTACAGGTAACTCCGGTTTGGGTAAAGGGTCAGCGAGCGATCGCTCCATATCAAAAAAGTAACGGTTTGGAGTAAAACCACAACTTTCTAATAATGCGATACGTTCAGTTTGAGTATCGCGAGTACCAGAGCGTAAGTTTACTGATACACCCTTATCTCTAGCGACTTCTTTCATTCGTGCTTCACCCCACCTAATAATTTCTTGCTCTATACCTTCACCTCTAACAGTGGGATGGACTCTCCAAGAGAGATAACCATCAACTGATTCTTGTATTGATAGCTTCCCAAAACCAATGAGTTTACCCTCTCCATTTTCCCAAAGACGAATGTCACTTTCTTTATCTACATCTGGAGCGTTAAATTTTTGTCGCAGATCCGAAACAGATACCCATTCATCTAGGCGATCGACTGTTTCACAAGCTTGGAAAAGTTCAGCGATCGCTTCTAGATCTATTTCACCTTGATAGGAGCGAGTTACTAACGTTTTCATAAATCTACTTAAAATGGTGAAAATTAAATTTTTTTTTACTTATTTTTTCCTTCAAATAGTTAAAAATTACTTCGCACAAGTCGAAAAAGTAATGAATACGGTTACGGCCGTTCTTATCAGGTTTTTACCTGACAGTGAACCCGCTAATATTTATCTCAGAGAGACTTAAAAAGCTTCGCTATTTCGGTCGCCCGAACATCGCTACCTTAGGACCCTATAGTTAGGAAATGTATGTATACTTTATCCGTTGGGGTACGAAGTAAAATTTTTCCTAAATTTTATATATCTTTAAAAAGTAACGCATTTTTTTAAATAGACTATTTTTTATGTCAAAAAAATAATGTAGATTTTTGACTTTTTTAAGTTAGTTCAATAATAACTCTGTACAAGTCAAAAAAGCAGTTTATACAGTCATTTCGGTTACCCGAATATTGACCCGTGATAGGGGTAATGTATGTATGCTTTATTCGTTAGGGTACAAAGTTAACATTCTCTTTTTAAGAGATTATACTTATTTCAAAAATTTGATATTTTTTTCTGAAGACTTCTATATAATCATCCGTACATCCGTTTAAAAAATCTTCTTAATTCAAGTAGTTAAAAATCACCTCGTGCAAGTCAAAAAAGCTGTTTGTTCATACACAGGAATTGAACCTGCTACACTTTGTTATCGAGACAAATGCTCTAACAAATAAGCTAGTATGTAAGCTTTCTCAGTTAGGGCACGAAGTGAATTGTTTTAACTACATATTATTATGCTCCGCACAAGTCAATAAAGCGTTTGACACTAACGCTCTATCCATTGAGCTACATTCCCTAAAAATAGTGGGAATGATAGGAGTCGAACCT
>NZ_CEZPJD010000029.1:0-17086 GCF_983059655.1 Okeania sp. | reverse complement strand
TCTATCCATTGAGCTACATTCCCTAAAAATAGTGGGAATGATAGGAGTCGAACCTATAACCTTTGGTTTCGTAGACCAAAATGTATGTACGCTTCATCAGTTAGGGTGCGGAACATAACGAAGTCAGAAGTCAGAAGTTAGAAGTCAGAAGTTGTTTTTGTCACGGGGATTAGAGCAACGCTCCAAAAACATAACGCCTAACAAGGCGGGGTTTTAGACCCAATTTTTTTTGATAAGATATTTCTATTAATAAGGAAGCTTTATTTAACCGTAAACTGCTTCAGGACGAACAATTAAATCCCCACTGGGACGATGGTCTAAAACGTAGGAATTAAAGCGTTCTTTACCCACATCAAAATATTGAGCTAGGCGTTCTTTAATAGCATTTTCTGTCATATTTTCTCTGATGCCCAATTGATTTTCTGTAACATCATAAGAACGTCCTTCAAATCTAACATGAACCATATCACCACCTCCTAATTTTTTGAATATTATTTTTTACAACATGAATCGTCTTTCTAGATGATATTCTTCTTGAAGTTTACTAATTTCTTTTGTTGTTTTATTTGAGAAAGCAGAATATTTTTCCGATTGATTTTCTGCTTTTTTTGGGTTGATAAAATGCCGATAATATTGAAAATTACCAGATTTAAACCAACCTAAAATTCCATGAGTGTAAAGTAATAGCATGGGTAATTCAGGTTTCGTGTAATACCTGATGGATATTGGTGAAAATTCCGATTAATTATTTAGTTTTCAAGGTGCAGATATGGCTTTTTTGTCTAGAGGTTATTTACTTCTCCTTTGACTGCCACATTTATATGCTACATAAATAATACATAAAGTGTCAAGGGGGTAGGATAATTTTTTTTTCTGGATGTTTAAAGCTATTTATATCAATAGATACAGGCATCTTTTAGTTAGTAAAATGGAGATATTCATCCAAAAAATTGTCATAAAATCTAAAATCTAAATTTATCAGAAAAGAGAGAGTAGGGACGTAGGGAGCAGGAAGTAGGGAACCCACTCCTAACCCCTCCCAGGAAGGGAAAGAATTTATGATTTCTGTGGGATAATGATTTTATTGGAGATATCTAATAGTTTTAGGAAGAACTAAGATGAGCGAAAAATTTGCAGCAGTTGTCATAGGTGTTGGTTCAGAAGAAGGTTTAGGTGCAACACTTGCTAAATATTTTGCTAAAAAAGGTTTGCACGTTTTTGTTGCTGGTCGTAGTGAAGATAAACTACAGTTAATTGTGGAAAAAATCACACAACAAGGGAGTACCGCAACTGCTGTTGTTACTGATGCGACAGTCGAACAGGATGTCGAACAACTGTTTGCAGTTGTGGAAAAAGCAGGTTATCGTCTCGATCTTGCCGTCTACAACGCTGGTAACAATATTCCTGCACCCCTATTAGAAACAGACAGCGAAACCTTTATCAACCTTTGGCAACAAAATTGTTTTGGTGGATTTTTATTTGGAAAACAAGCGATCGCTACCATGAAAAAGCGACAACAAGGTACTCTGATTTTTACAGGAGCGACTGCTTCATTAAGAGGAAAACCACCTTTTACAGCTTTCGGAGTCGCAAAAGCAGGTTTGAGAGCTTTAGCTCAAGGGATGGCGCGAGAATTTGGTTCCCAAGGTATTCATGTTGCTCATGTCATTATTGATGGTGTCATTGATGGGGAAAAGTCTCGCACAAAGTTCCCAAATTTTGTTTCTCAAAAAGGTGAGGAAGGTTTATTACAACTTGAAGCTATTGCGGAAACGTATTGGGCAATTCATCAACAACATTCGAGTGCATGGACTCACGAACTTGATTTAAGACCATTCAAAGAATCTTTTTAAAGAGTACAAAATTAACTCAAAAATCAAGATTTAAAAGTTAAGATAAATAGTTTTAGATAAATAACTTTTTTTACATCAAAAAAAGCATTTTTCCATCTTGTTTAGTATTGCATAATGGCAAGATACTAAAAGTGCTTTCTTCTTTTTTCCAAATTATTAATTCTGCCAATGCTAAAAAAACTTTATGTCAACAACTTTAAATGTCTGGTTAACTTTGAAATTGAATTCTCAAATATAAATTTACTACTAGGAGCAAATGGTTCGGGAAAAACAACAGTTTTTGAAGTTTTGCATAAACTCCAAAAATTTATCTTAGGAGAATTTGAAACTACGGGAAAATATTATCAAACCTCAGAAATTTTTCATCAGCAAGATTTAACTAGATGGCAAAACTCATCTATCCAGAGATTTGAATTAGAAATTGCAGGAAATGGAGGCACATATTTATATATTCTAGAAATAGAATATCAAGATAATTCCATTCCCAGAATGGGTTATGAAGAATTGATCTTTAACGAAGAACCTATATTTGGCTTTAGTATCAAGAGTATTGCCCAAGGATTTCCTACAGCAAAAGTAGAAGACCAAGATTCCAAAGACTGCTTAAATATTCTTAGATATTTTGATTACTCACGCTCAGGAGTATGTTTTATTCCTGAAATATCAAAGCATGAAAAACTTGCTTCCTTTAAAAAGCTAGTTGCCAATCTTTTTATTGTTCAAATAAATCCTTTTGCCATAACGGCAGACAGTCATCAAGAAGCAAAACATCCTTATAGAAATATGTCAAACTATGCTGCTTGGTATAGTCATTTATCTCAAGATTTTTTGAATGAAATACTTCAACTTACACAAGAATTACAAGAAATAATCAAAGGTTTTAATTCTTTCCAAAATCAAAAATCTGGAGAAATAAGAATTCTTTCAGCAATTTTTAATCTTCCTAATAAAACATCTTATAAACTCAACGAATTATCAGAAGGTCAAAAAACATTAATAGCCCTATATACCTTACTATTTTGTACTCCAGAAACCGATTGTACTTTATGTATTGATGAACCCGAAAATTTTCTAGCTTTACCAGAAATACAACCTTGGCTGATGAAACTTTTTGACTATTGTCAGTCGAATCAAAAACAAGCATTATTAATTTCCCATCACCCATCTTTAATTAACTATTTAGCTAGTAATTCAGGTTATTGGTTTGAAAGACAAGAGAATCAACCTGTGCGGGTACAGAAAATTGTTGAAGAAAATGAAGAAGGTTTATCCATTGCCAAACTAATAGAGCTTAGATGGATTTATGATGATTGAAAAAAAGTCAGAATATTATGAAAATAAATATAGTAATTTCTATCGTGATTCTGACTCTTTACTCCTAAAGTATCATTATTAAAAATGACTAAAGTAACAATTTTAAACGATTACAATTACATTAGAAATTATATTCATTAGGGTGTCTGACGAGACTTGAACTCGCTTTCTCCGGTGTCACAAACCGACGTTTCGACCACTTCAACCTCAGACACCAGATGGAAACTAGGGGATTTGAACCCCTACCACGACTGTGCAAGAGTCGTATGCTACCATTACACCAAGTACCCTTTTATTAAATTGATAATTTTTTAATTTGAGTTGCGATAGTGCTACACACCGCTACGCGATAGCGCAATTTTTCACGAACCGCCATTAAAATCAGTCCTAACTTATTTTTACCCGTACCATCTTTACCACAACCCCAATAATAATCACTAGGTGAATTCTCCATAATCAACTCATCACCTGTAGACATCAGAATTTCCCGAATATCACCATGAGTTTCAAATTTCTTTAATACACCCCCTTCCATGATTGCATCTTTGACTTTTTCCCAATCTGGTCGTAGAGGATATTTTCTACTGCGCCCCATTTTTGCTGCCTCTTTTGGGGTTTTGACTTCCCGAATTTTATCAAACCACAGACGGTCTGTAGTAGCAAACTTCTGGGCTTGAAAATAATGTTCGTTCGTCGGCCACCAAAACCCATCTAGTTCAAAACCATGTCGGGAAAAGTTAGAAAAGCAACCATAAATTTTTGTACGAACACCGTAAAAATAAATAGGCATAATTAATTATTTGAGGTTTAAATCAGCAATTTTTCCTTCTTCCCTCTTCCTTCTGCTATATATTGCAAATTGTCCAGCGTGCAAGTTATCAGAGCGTTTTCTGCGCTTTCTCAGTTACTAGGGGAACTCCGCCGATGAGTTTTCTGAACACACTCTTTAAAGGATTGCTACTTCTAAAGCCCACCTCTCGGGTTCTTCGTACTCCCCGTTCTCACGCGCCCACCGTGTTTAACAATGTTACTATTCCTCTCGTACTAAGTATGTAAGCTCTAAATGTTGGGTCACGCTAAGAACAATTCACGGGTTGGTTTTAAATAAAGTCAATGAAAATAACCTCCTTTTTTAGTTGTACATTTTGAACATTAATTTGTTCAACGCCTCCACCAGGACTTGAACCTGGAACCTTCACTTTAGAAGAGTGTTGTTCTATCCATTGAGCTATGGAAGCTTAACGAAGTCAGAAGTTAGAAGTCAGAAGTCAGAAGTTAACCCACCCCTAACCACTCCCAGGAGGGAAAGTAGGGGATTTGAGCAAGGCTCCAAAAATATTACGCCTTAAAAGGCGGGGTTTTAGACCCATGTTGTTTTGATAATACTCCTGGCGAGATTTGCACTCATAAGAAGACTTTACAAGAATCTTATGTAACTTAGGAACATAAAACCTGCGTTTGGTGGCGGAGGTGAGAGTTGCACTCACTGATTTTTAGGGTATGAACCTAATAAGCCACTCTTGCTTCATCTCCGCTCAGTTATCAGTTATCAGTTGTCACCAATACTCCTGATATCATGTCCGCACTTTATCGTTTATGTAAACCCAAGGTTGAATAGGTACAGGAAATTTAAGTTTTTTCTTGCTCAATAGTCTTCCTAACTCTTCCTTCTTCCTTACCTTTATTGAAGCTATTTTCCCGATCACTCATAATAAAAATTCTTACCTTTGACGATGTACTTGTATCCTTTTATTTGAGTTTTGCTTGCTTACCCACAACAGAAAATTTTGCATTTGTGGTTCATTCTTCAGTTTTTCAACATTGTTTAACTCTTTTGCTAAACGCTTGTTATCAAAGAAAGCATGAATTTGCCGATGACAGGCCGAACAAATATCAATAGTGGGACCTGGGTTAATTTTTTTGCGTTTGGTGTTTTGTTTAGGAATTAGGTGATGGACGGTTAATTTTGCCATCTCTCTTTCACACAGTTCGCATTGCATAGAGGTGTGTTTTAATCTCTTAAATTTCTCTTTTTCTCTAACATTTACTCCTCCTTTTTCTACGGAAAATTTGTAATACGGCATTACGCGATTGCCAATCTTCCCAAAATCATCACTACCTTATATTACAATACAAGGTTGAATTTTCCAGATTTAGAGGCATTCCCATAACTGGCATAAATATATATTACATAATATATTACAAGATTGTCAAGGGGGTAGAGAAAAATTTTTGGTAGTCCTGTATCGTAATGGTGAATAATGGCTGAAATATAGACTATAGCCTTGTTTAATTCAACTTTAAGGCTAGGTCTCCTTGCCATATCCATCAGACCAAGAGAAAATAGAATATTCTATATTTCAAAGCTCCTGATTGTAGGGGTACTGATAACTGATAACTGAAATTACCTAAACTGACTTAATATAAGCTATCTGAGTATTAACCCTCCGGAAACCCACCGACTCATAAAGTCGCGTCGCACCCGAAAGATTATCTGCATCAACATACAACATCGCCGTTTCCATCCCCTCTGTTTTCAACAACTTCAGCGCCGACAATAAAATACCACGCCCTAATCCCTGTTTCCTGAAACCACGTCGGGTACCAAGGATACTAACTAAACCATCTTTGCGTTTATTCAACTCATTATTTTCTGGGTGAATCTGACAATCACACAAAGCAGCAAAAGTACCATCAGGCGCAACTGCAACTAAACTTAATTCCGATTGATATTTAGGGTCATTGAGTTTATCCTTCACAGATTTAACAGTAATATCTTGATGATTCCAATGATCGATAAATGTTTGATTAAACATTTCTGCCCAAGCTGCTGCATCTGCTTCATTTTCTATATGTTTTAGGGTGAAACCTTCTGGAAATTCAGCTTCTGGAATAGGGTCAGTAAGCGATCGCTCCATCGTCAGAAAATACCGCTCAATTTCAAAACTACTACTTTCTAACAAAGCTATTCGCTCGACATTATCGCCATGAGCGCCACACAGCACTTTGACTTTGACATTCCTTTCCCTACCCACTTCCCCCATTCGTCTTTCTCCCCACTCCAGAATTTGAGCTTCTAAATTATTGCCTTTACTCTGAGGGTCAACTCGAAACCACAAAATACCTGCAATATCTTCCCCTATTTCTGGAATCATCAATCCCGCAATAGCCATAACTTGACTGTTGCTATCTTCCCATAAACAAATATCGCGCTGCTTGTCTACAGACGGAGTTTCCAATTGCATGAGCATTTCTGCCGGAGAAGGCCATTCATTGAATTGATGAGCTGATTCACTACTATTTAGCAATTTAGCGATCGCTTCTAAATCTGTTTCACATCCATAACAACGAGGCGTTAATGTTTTGATGCTCATAATTACCTGATTGATTTAATTGCTAGTTCAAACAATAATTTATTTATAGCGCAATTGACTGTAATAAACGTGCAATATATTATATCATACTTCTAGCCCAGTATAATGAATAGCTGAAGTTTTTTTAGATACAAGTTACCTCATTGCTTTATCTTCATCTGCTGATAATCATCATCAAAAAGCAATAGAGATAGAGCAATAGCAAAACTCTTAACCAATAACTGATATGATAAGATGGTCTGGCCAAAAGAAAAATTAAAAGTAAAGTTCCATACTCTATGTCTTCTGATGATTCTATCTCAACAACTCCTGCTTTTACACCAGAAGTAAGTACCAACTTACAAGTCAGATTCAAAACAGAGGAAGGAAAATTGTTATTACTCTTGCCACCAGAATTTAATAATGGTGAGATAGAAAGTCCAACTGCTATGACCTGGACAGAAATTTGGCAACAGTTTAAGCAACGCCTCAACGCAGGAGAAAGATTTTGGCAGCCAAAAACAGAGGTACAGCTCATTGCTTTCGACCGCTTATTAGATACTCGTCAACTACAAGAAATAGCTGAAGCTCTTTCAGAAGTAGAGCTAGAATTAACAACAGTTCAAACTTCACGTCGCCAAACTGCTGTAGCAGCAGTCACAGTAGGCTATTCTGTAGAGCAAAAATCTGACATTATTACTCTCAACCAAGCTCCTACAGAAAAAGTTCAACCTATGTTTGAACCTTTATATTTACAGATGACCATTCGTTCCGGAGTAGAAATTCGGCACCCCGGTACGGTAATAATTGTAGGAGATGTTAATCCTGGTGGTTCTATTATTGCCGATGGAGATATTTTAGTGTGGGGCCGTTTACGAGGAATAGTCCACGCTGGTGCTAAAGGAAATTCTCAAAGTGTAATTATGACTTTACAGATGGAGCCAACTATTATTAGAATTGCAGAGCAAGTAGCTAGAGGGCCAGAAAAACCACCAGCTCAATTTTATCCTGAAGTTGCTTATGTGATGGATCGAGGGATTCGTATTAGTAGAATGGCAGACTTTGCTAAGATACGCCGTTAACGAAGTCAGAAGTCAGAAGTTAGAGGGAATTTATCAAAATAACATGGGTCTAAAACCCCACCTTTTAAGGCGCAATATTTTTGGAGCGGAGCTTAAATCCCCTACTTCCCCTCCTAGCTCCTCTCCTGGGAGGGACGGGGGTGGATGGGGTTAGGGGTGGGTTAACTTCTGACTTCTGACTTCTGACTTCTGACTTCGTTAAAGGAGGTAGTCAAATATTTTATCCCTTGATTTTTCTGCAACTATTTTGTCTTTATATCTTAAAATTTTTGGTTGCTCAGGCTTAAAAAGTTACACTTTTTGACAGCAAAAAAAAGCTAAAACCTATACCTGTAATTGCTTTTAGAGTCAATCGGTAAGCCCTAAGTTATGTCATAAAAAGTAAAGTAAGTCGAAAACTGATTCTTCTCTGACCGAAAAATTGTGGGTATGTGCCTTCCCTTTTAAGGGGATAAAAAAGAAAATATTCTCTATGTCAAGCCTCTTTATTGCAGAGGTACTGATAGCGTAGCTCCGACCATAGGAAGCTAACTGAAATGACACCCACCCAATCATAATGACAATTTTTAATCTCAACCTCTAGTGCCTGTACACAATTAATCTTTCTTGACAAAATCACAGTTTTAATATAATAAGAATAAGCTGATATTTATAAAGTTAACTTCAAATAGCAAATTTTTTTCAATTTATATATCTAAAAAAATTGGGTAATGAAATAATTATTATGCTGTTAGAAGCTTTAAACTTAATTTAAAATACTCAAATAATCTCTAAATTTTGACCATATACAATTTCTTAATTTCTAATAGCTTATGAGCAGAATTATTGTTGTTACTTCTGGTAAAGGTGGAGTGGGAAAAACTACTTGTACAGCTAACTTGGGCATGGCTTTAGCTCAAAAAGGTAGTCGAGTAGCCGTAGTTGATGCAGATTTCGGATTAAGAAATCTGGATTTACTACTAGGTTTAGAAAACAGAATAGTCTATACGGCAGTAGAGGTTTTAGCAGGAGAATGCCGCCTCGAACAAGCAGTAGTTAGGGATAAAAGACAACCTAGGTTGGCACTTTTACCTGCTGCTCAAAATCGAATGAAAGAGGTAGTTACCCCCCAACAAATGCAGGAGTTAGTCAATCTGTTAACACCAAAATATGACTATATTCTGATTGACTCTCCTGCTGGAATTGAACAAGGTTTTCAGAACGCGATCGCCCCTGCCCAAGAAGCTATAATTGTTACAACTCCAGAAATATCTGCCGTCCGTGACGCGGACAGGGTAATTGGCCTTCTAGAAGCTAATAATGTTAAGAATATCCATCTGATAGTTAATCGGATTAGACCTCAGATGGTCCAAGCTGATGAAATGATGTCAGTACAAGATGTAGAAGAAATTCTTGCTATCCCATTGATGGGAATTATTCCAGATGATGAGAAGGTAATTGTATCTACTAACCGAGGCGAACCTTTAGTATTAGCAGAAAATGTTTCTTTAGCAGGCTCAGAATTTGTTAATATTGCTCGTCGTTTAGATGGAGAAAAAGTAGATTTTATTGACCTAAATCCCCCAAAAGAAAATTTCTTTACTTGGCTGCGTAAATTATTGTCATCTAAAGTTGTTTAAAGTGGAAAAATTTAAGGAAGAAGGAAGAAGGAAGAGGGAAGAAGGAAGAGGGAAAAAGGAAAAATTGGATGGGGATAAGTCAACGACCTGCTATTTCGTGTCTTATAACCTAAATTAATAGATAACACCGTCTAGATGGCGGGGTATTAAACCCAAAAGAAAAAGAGCGCAATTTACTAAATAAATAAACTATTTAATTAACAATAAGCTAATGTTAAATGAAATTATAGAAAAACTTTTTTCTAGAAATACTTCTAGTAGTCGTAATGAAGTTAAGCGTCGTTTGAAGCTGGTTATCGCCCATGACCGTGCTGATATTAATCCAGAATTAATTGAAGCTATGAGAAAAGAAATTATGGAGGTAGTATCTCGGTATGTTGAAATAGATGACAGTGATTCAGAATTTTTGTTAGAAAATAATCAAAGAGCTACAGCATTAATAGCAAATTTGCCTATTAGACGTATTAAAGCTAAGTCAGATTCAGAATAGTTAAATTATTTCAGTAAGTAGCTGTACAAAATTAATTCAACAATTTTTAGGTAAAAAAATCGAGCGATCGCTAATTTCTTAAATCAATTTGACAAATATTTTCCGAGCAAAACATATATCAAAAGATTTGTTTGCAAAATTTGACAAAAATCACATCAAATGATAGAAAGCCAAAGTTTTATACAAAAAATTCCTCACCGAAAAAATTAATATCACCTTTGATGAACCCTTCAGTGATACTCTAAAAAATGATAGTGGAACTTGTTCGGTTGAAAGGCCAAAGTAAGAAGCCCGGGTCAGCACCCTGCTCTCAAGAGCTATCCCTAATAAGGAATTCCTTAAACCTTGATGGGAGGGTGGGGAAGATAGGGAGGTGTGGGGAGTGTGGGGAGTAAGAATCTTCAAAAAAACGTATTTTTCAATACACTTTTCTGAGGAAAAAGCTTCTCAAACGAATTACACATAACTTCTCACTAATGTCTACGTTTTATGTTAAGAAAGATGTTTATAAAGCGTAGTCTCAAGAGACGGGGTATCATGCCTCTGGCTTTAGGTAGCTGACCAGCCTAAGTTCCCACGAAAACTACGTTATCGGCAAGAGTTAAAGTTCCTACCCGGAAATGCTTGCCATTTCCCTGCTCTAAAACTACGGCATTAACACAGTTTGACGAGTGGGTAAAGACAGAAGGAAAAACTTATCTAAAGTTTATCAAACTTACTCATAACTATAGCTATCAAACTAAAATGAGTAATTTTGTTCAGTCGTCTATCCATTGAATCGTTATCAGTTACAATTAAGGTATGAAGCTAGTTGAACGTCATATTATTACCAAATCGCATTATTTGTGGTCAGAAATTGACCACAAGGCTTTTCTGTCAAAAAATCTGTTCAATTTAGCCAATTACTATTATCGCCAATATTTCTTTGAAAACAAAAAGAAATTAAATTTTAATGAACTTTATCACAAGGTATCTAAAAGTGACGATTATCAAGCTTTACCTACCAAAGTTAGCAAGCAAATAATCAGGAGATTAGACTTAGCTTGGAGTAGTTATTTTTCAGCCTTAAGAGAGTGGAAAAAACAGCCAAATAAATTTTTAGGGAAACCAAAAATCCCCAAATATAAACATAAGACAAAAGGCCGAAATCTTCTGCCCTATCCAGATGAATCAATTTCTAAAAAAGCCTTAAAAAAAGGAATTTGTCATCTGTCAATGAGTGAAATAAAAATCCCCACTTTACAGACAGAAATAATAGAAACCAGAATTATCCCCAAAAGTAGCTGTTACGTAATAGAAATCGTCTATGAAAAAGCGGAGGAAATAACAGAAAACAAACAAATAGCAGGAATAGATTTAGGAGTAAATAACTTAATAGCTGTAACTACAAATCAAACAGGAACTGTACCTCTATTGATTAAAGGCAGACCATTAAAAGCTATTAACACCTTTTATAATAAACAACGCTCTTATTTACAATCTCAATTACAAACCAGCCACAATCAAAGTAATTCTCATCGGTTAAAAAAATTAACTCACAAACGAAATTGTCGAGTAGAAAACTATCTCCATACAGCAAGTAAAAGAGTAATAGATTGGTGTATAAACCATGAAATAGGAATCTTAGTTATTGGGCAGAATCAGAATTGGAAACAGGAGATAAAATTAGGAAAAAAGAACAATCAACAATTTGTGAGTATTCCTCACTATAGGTTAATAGAGATGTTAAGATATAAAGCCCAACTAAGAGGAATAAAAGTAATAATTACCGAAGAATCTTATACATCTCAATCAAGCTGCTTAGATGGGGATAATTTGCCTAAATATGGAGAACAAAAACCGAAATTCAGTGGAAAAAGAGTAACAAGAGGGTTGTATCAAACTAGAGAAAATAAATTATTAAATGCAGATGTAAATGGGTCATTTAATATAATAAAAAAAGTAATTCCTGATGTCTTTGACCAAGGAATAAAGGGTTTGCCGTTTAACCCTGTGGTGGTCGATCCACTACGAACAACTAAGCTTTCAGATTTTTAAGTAAATTTGAGTTGAGCGGTAAATTAATTTGGATAGCTAAATAAACATATAGACGTAAATAGAATGGTAAGCACCGCAGAAAAAACAAACGTAGGACAAATCACTCAAATTATCGGTCCAGTTGTAGATGCTAAATTCCCTAGTGGAAATCTTCCAGAAATCTACAATGCCCTAACAATTAAAGGTCAGAATGAAGCTGGACAAGATGTTTCAGTAACCTGTGAAGTACAACAACTTCTAGGTGACAACCAAGTAAGGGCTGTGTCCATGAGTAGCACAGATGGCCTTGTTCGTGGTATGGAGGTAGTGGACACTGGAGCGGCAATTAGCGTACCTGTCGGCACTGCTACTCTAGGTAGAATATTTAACGTGATTGGGGAACCAGTAGACGAATTAGGCCCAGTGGGAACTGAGGAGAAATCTGCTATTCACCGTGAATCTCCTAAATTAGTAGAGCTAGAAACTAAGCCTTCCGTTTTTGAAACAGGTATTAAAGTTGTAGACCTACTAGCTCCCTATCGTCGTGGTGGAAAAATTGGGTTATTTGGTGGTGCGGGTGTAGGTAAAACCGTTATCATCATGGAATTAATTAATAACATCGCTAAAGCCCACGGTGGAGTATCTGTTTTTGGTGGCGTGGGAGAGCGGACTCGTGAAGGAAATGACCTTTACAATGAAATGATTGAGTCTGGAGTAATTAACCCAGACAACCTTTCTGACTCTAAAGTGGCCTTGGTTTACGGTCAGATGAACGAACCACCAGGAGCAAGAATGCGTGTAGGTCTATCTGCTCTAACAATGGCGGAATATTTCCGGGATGTTAGTAAGCAAGACGTACTACTTTTCATTGATAACATCTTCCGGTTTGTACAAGCAGGTTCTGAAGTATCTGCACTTCTTGGAAGAATGCCATCTGCGGTGGGATATCAACCTACCTTGGGTACAGAGATGGGTGAATTGCAAGAAAGAATTACATCCACAAAAGAAGGTTCTATTACTTCTATTCAAGCAGTATATGTACCTGCGGATGACTTGACAGACCCTGCACCTGCTACGACCTTCGCTCACCTAGACGCAACTACAGTATTGTCAAGGGGACTTGCTTCTAAGGGTATTTACCCAGCAGTTGACCCCTTAAACTCTACATCTACTATGTTGCAACCAAGCGTAGTGGGCGATGACCATTACGGTGTGGCTCGTTCAGTACAATCTACACTACAAAGGTACAAAGAACTTCAGGATATTATCGCTATCTTAGGTTTGGACGAATTATCTGAAGATGACCGTCTAGTAGTAGCTCGCGCTCGTAAGATAGAGCGTTTCTTATCTCAACCTTTCTTTGTAGCTGAAGTATTTACAGGTTCTCCTGGTCAATATGTGAAGCTCGAAGATACTATGAAAGGCTTCAAAATGATTTTATCTGGTGAACTTGATGAGTTACCAGAACAAGCTTTCTACATGGTGGGAGGTATCGATCAAGTAATTGCCAAAGCTGAAAAAATGAAGGCAGAAGCATAGTCTGACTGGCTATGTTGGTCGTTAGTTGGCGAAAAAATGTTGACAGTTGGCTTGTTAGTTATCGATGCTGAGACCTACTAGTCAACTGGTAACTTGGTAACTAAGACAATTGAAAAAGGCAGAAGGCAGAAGGCAGAAGGCAGAAGGGGCAAGTCAACAGGATATTCATACCCCTCCTGACCAAAAAAAGAAGGTCTCAAGCATCCCATTTCAAGGGTATGAAAAAAGATCGACTATCAGTATTTCAAGCCACTGGCTTTAGCTAGAGGTACTGATAACTGATAACTGATAACTGATAACTGAAATGACTTGGAGATAATGAACTTTCGTTCAGTGAGGCTTTTAAACCCTTGTTCTATTTGGTCGCAGCAGAAGACAGGCAAAAGAAACTTTCAGCGTATCTGCCCTCTGCCTTCCCCCGAAAAAATAAACAAAAAATGATTGACAAATGACATTAACTGTGCGTGTAATATCTCCCGACAAGACAGTTTGGGACTCAGAAGCTCAAGAAGTAATCTTACCTAGTACAACAGGTCAATTAGGAATTTTAGGTGGACACGCTCCTATGTTAACTGCTCTTGATACAGGAGTAATGAGAGTTCGTCCTCAGAAAGATTGGGTAGCGATCGCTCTGATGGGTGGTTTTGCTCAAGTAGAAGCAGATGAAGTGACGATACTAGTTAATGGTGCGGAAAAAGGAGACACTATTGACAAGGAAGAAGCTCGTATAGCTTACAACGAGGCTGAGTCTAGTCTGGAAAAAGCTGAAAACGGCGATCTACAAGCAAAAATTAAGGCTAAACAAGCCTTAAAGCGAGCTAGAGCGCGTCTGCAAGCTTCTGGTGGAGTTAACTAAACTACTAAATTCCCATTTCTGCAAGCAGGGACTGCATTTGTTCTCTATTCAGTCCCTGTTTAATATAAGTAGGTGATTCTGGATTATAGGGACTAGCAACCAAATCGATACTAAGAATTTTAGCTGTTTCTGGTAATACTGGTATATCTGGGTCGAAAGCTGTAGGTTTCATTAGAGAACTAGAAAAACCTTTAAAAATAGCTATTTCATCTGGTTCTCCATCAATTTCAACCTTAACTATTAATACTTCATTCGGTTTTTTAATTGTGTATTGTTCCAAACGATGAGAAATGCTATTCATTTCTTTATTAATTGATAAAGGCACTCTGTATAATATCACTGAATAACTTTCAGTAGATAGTTAAACAATTAATTCTTAATTAGGGTTTGCTGAAAAAGTATAAGTGGTAAGGGTAGGAGTCAGAATCGGTGAATCGGTGAAGTCAGGAGAAATGGGAATTATAGAAGAGGTAGGAGTCAGAATCGTCCCTTGATTGTTCTTCCGATATCTGGCCCAAAATAGGCTCCTTTTTGAGCAATTAGAGCTAAAAACTAGGTACTTTTTCAAGACCTAAAAAGGCACTTACCTTTATATGCAAATACTTTTAGATTTATTCAGCAATCCCTAATTATTTACTATCCTTAAAAAGCATAGGATTAGCCAGTATTTTTTTCTTTATTTCTTCTTTAAATAGGGTTTGCTGAATAAAGTTTTTTTGCAAGGGCAGGAGCCATAATTTCAGTTTGTCATGCTACGCAAACAGAATCGGTGAAGTCAGGAGAAATGGGAATTATAGAAGAGGTAGGAGTCAGAATCGTCCCTTGATTGTTCTGCCATAATCATCTCAAAATACTAGCTTTTTGAGCCTTTTCCACCGAAAAACTGCTAATCAAAAAATTCTACAACCAATATTAGTCAATGCTTTGAGATTTAATCAGCAAGCCCTAAATAAAAGCCTTTCAACCTTAATTATTCGATAAAATTTGCTTTATTCTATTCCTTATAGCAAATTCACTTTTACTCAAATGATTTTAAAAAAAAATCTAATTCTTTTTAAGTAGAAGTAATTATTAATTGTTAATTATTAATTATTAATTATATTAATTGCCTGTTGCCGATCGCCCCTGTTTTTGTAACTTAACCAAAACAAAATAACAGAGAAAAATTGTATAGAGAATTAATCCGGCAAACCCCAAGAAACCAATAAATTCTTGAGGCCAGTCTGGATGGAAAATTTGTTTAAATAACCATGGAGGGTCTAGCCAAACATTACAAAATGAATCTTCAAGTAAATCATTGCGGGATTTAAAAGCGCACGTCAAAAAAGGAATCTGGAATAATGCTCCGATTAAATTATAAAAAGTAGTAGCCCAACGCCAAGAAGTTAAACTAGCCTTCAGAGGAGAATTGCGTAATTCTCGAATTTCCTCATTCAAATCTACCCAAAACCACAAAGATATAGGAATTAAAATTCGAGCGATTAATGATGTTAAAAAACTGATAGGTACTGCTGCAATCATTAAGTAAACAGTAATTGCCAATAAACTAGAAACTCGCCAATAAGTAATCAACAAACGTTGAATAGCTTCAGATTTTTTGAAAAAAGCCCAAATCAAAATAAATAGGGGTAGTACCACAGTAAATAATACCGCTAGCCTATAGTCCATCCAGACCCAAATTTCCAATCCAGATGTGATGGCCATGGGTACAAAATTTAACATAATTAGTAACTTATAAAAATAGTAACTTTTAAATATTTACCTAATAATCGTAATTAACTTGAAAAAGTTATTTATGGTATATTTTTTTCTAATGATAAGCAACTGAATTAATAAGTTAAATATTTCAGTTGCTTATCAGCTAAACATTAATATCTTTAAAATTTAATAAGCTACGATCAAATAGCTTATTAAATCAATGAATTAGTTCTAGTTGTCGTATACTCGACACTCAACAGCCTCAGGATTATTATCGCAATAATTTTCCAAGGAATTTGAAGACTTGTTTTGCTTTTGATGAGAAGCTTCAGCTTGAAGCTCTTCTACTACGTCCCAAGCTGCTGCACATTCCTTGGAAGTAGCACCAGAAGCATCACAAGTGTTACGAGCTTGTTCGCGCTCTTGCTCAATTTTTTCCTCAATGTTGTTATTAGTCATAGTTTTTTATTCTTAACTTAACTTACTACCTACGATTTGTGACGTTTTCCTACATCAAACATCAAATCAAAGATTATGATGTATGCTTCCCAACCTCACGGATAGGGTTTTCTGTTTTGCTGGCGCAACGCTGCGCGTTACATGTCGCGCAGCGAAACACAGGCAGTGTAACCACTTAACCCTCAGCAGACAGAGACGATAAGATCCACCGCCTTTTTATACTAAACAATTCTGTACTCCGGAAAGTTCCCTCAAGAGTTTTACCTTTTCACCGGTTGAGCGCCAACTTAATTTGTTTTCATGGTTCTCTCAGGTGCGTATTACCGCTACTCTTGATATAATGAGAATACAAAAAAAGCACACAATGCAAGAAATAAGCGGACGCTACGCGGTTTATTTGTTGGTCGGCAATTCCCTTCCCGTTAACATTTGTATAACGGGATACCCCTTACCTACATCATAGTTGGGACACAATTCCTCAATATAAAATCAAGGGTAAGAAATTGAAAAACAGGTCATGTAATAGAGACAAATTAAAATATTACCTCTTTATCATTTATATATGCTATGAGATATTCCCAACCAAATGATCTTGATATTTTAAGATTCATTGACCAAAAAATCAATTTTTAAGAATGTGTAAATGTCCAGATTGCTTAACAATACTTAATATATTAACATAACTGAAACAATAAGCTGTTTGATAAGTAAAATTTATGGGCATTGCTGAATTAAGGTATGAAAGTAGGTTTATAGGGAACAGGGAACAGGGAACAGGGAACAGGGAACAGTTAATATTAACAAGTA
>NZ_CEZPJD010000028.1:5009-24889 GCF_983059655.1 Okeania sp. | reverse complement strand
TTTTGACTTTTGACTTTTGACTTTTGACTTATTTATTGTGTTTAGCGTAATGCCTCTCCATTAACTGAGCAACTTCAGGATTATAAATTTGCAAATAATTCCAATAATTTTCAAAGACAGACTCCACATAACCCCTGGTTTCAGGATAAGGAATTTTCTCCACAAAAACATCAGCATCATCAAACCCAAACCGCTTTAACCAACTACTCACAGCATTCGGTCCAGCATTATAACTAGCTACTGCTAACATCGAATTATCCTTATATTCTTGATGAGTAAAATCTAAGTAATAAGTACCCAAATTTACATTATCATTCACATTCTCTAAATCATAGCTCACAAGATTAATACTCTTAGCTGCCTCCTTACCCGTTTCTGGCATAATTTGCATTAACCCCGTAGCACCAACTACCGATTTTATCTTCGGCATAAAACGAGATTCTTGACGAATTAAAGCAGTAACCAACACAGTATTTAACTCTCGTTTGTTAGACCATTTCACAATAGTTTCCAAATAAGGAAAAGGATACAAAGTTTGCCAATAAGTAGGCTTTTCCTTCAATGCTTTATACTCAGCTATTTCCTCTGGTTTTTCCCGTTTGCTCAAGCTAGTAAGCATCCAAATACCATCTAAATTATCTCCTATACCAATCCTTAACACCCCATCAGTATACTGTTGAGCAACAGTTGGACTCATTCGGTCTTCAAATTCTACCTGCCATTGTTTCCAAGCATCCCGGTCTTGACCGATCTGATAGAGTTCTCGCAATGTGTCAGATCCAAAAGGCAATGGGTCTCGCTGTTTAGTATGTACAACCTCTGGAGATAGAGGACGAACAGTAGTAAAATCACCCACAGGCCAATCCAACATCACCGCCGATCGCCAAGCATAGTAGGAGTGGGGATAACGTAAAATCATAAATTCAAAAGCCTTTTTAGCATCCTCTGTCTGCCCAAGTTGCTGTGCCCACTTACCTACCCAGAAACCAGCTTGTGGTGCTAACTCACTATCAGGATTATTCGCAGTCAACTCTTGTGCCCACTTCCAAGCTACTTGTAAATTGCCCCCCTCAGCAGATTTTTCTGCCAACTCCCACCGTAATTTAGCAGCAGCATCAGAATTCTTATACTTACTCAACAACTGTTGACGTACCTGTGAAGCTGACTTAGCAGACTTGAGTCGATCGAGTAACTTAGACTTATCGAGCATAGCTTCGGCCGCATGGCTAGGAAAATTAGCAATTACCCTGTCAAGATAGGGTATGGCTTGTTTTGGCTTGACAAGTCTCGACAGACGAATTAAACCTAAAGCTGTATCTTCTCCCCCATTAGGAAACTGATTAATTAAGGCTTTGTAAGCTTCACGGGATTCCTTGGTCTTTCTCCCTAACCATAAACCCCTAGCATAACGATATAGATTTTTGGGTGTCTTGGTTGCTTTTTTATATGCCAGGCCACCTGTAGGATAATCCTGCTTTTCCCAATATCCAAAAGCAACCATTTCCCAATCTTCAGGAGTTAACTGGGAGGCATATTTTGTTCTGAGTTGTTCCAATACTGTTCCATATTCCGGCAGATGAAAACCATATTTAGCAATGAGCAATAACAACTGAGGTTGATTAGGATTTTGCTTCAGTTTTTCTTGAGCAATTTTCACTGTAGTGGGGTGAGCTGGAAATTTAGCGATCGCCTCATCCCAATATTCCGGCGTTTCTTTTCCTAGAGCATACAAAGCTTCTGCTACTACTGGGTCTTCTGGATAGGTTGCTAATAATTCTGACCAAGCTTTTTGTGCTTTTTCTGTATCCCCAGCTAATTCATAAGCTTGCGCTCGTTTTAAGATGACATACGGTGCTAAAACTGTATATTCTTGGTCTAAATTTTTAAGTTTAGTGATCGCCGACTTTACCTCTCCCTGTTTGATTAAATCATTGGCTAGCATATAACGTGCCCGACTGCTATTTAGAGATTTTCCTTTCTTCGTCGCAGTTTCGAGTTGACTCTTTCGTTTTTCGGGTGGCAGTGACACCAAATTTGTTACATCTAGCTCTGGGTTAAGCTGCTGATTTTGGATTGTGTTTTGAGAGACACTTTTGTTATTATTTGTAATTTCTGGTAGAAACACTCCTAGTAACAAAGCACTGACAGAAACGCCGATCAGTATAGAAACTTTTGTTATATTTTGCTTTAACATTTACTTATGATCAGTTTATTAATTTTAAAGAGAATATGGTCTGATTCTTTTTCTTGGCAATAATTCTATTTTTCCTAATTTGTATTTTAGATTACAGTTTTGAGAAAAATAGCAATTATTGTAGTTGAAGGAAAGGTTAGGACATATCTAAAGTGGAAAGTTCAGACAACGCTAGATTTTTCCTTCTGTCTTTCCTGCGGAATGCTACGCAAACATTTTAGTGCAGAATGGCAGAAATAACTGACCAGTTAAAAAATCCTAAAAACCTTACCAATCAATACTTATGACTGTCTTGAGTATGTCTTACATTCTGAGGGGACTTCAGAATTACACACTCGCTTCTGACTTTTGACTTTTGACTTCCGCGTAGTGGCACTAGCTGCCTTCTGGCTTCTACTATATTTCCATCTCATTTCAGAGTTGAGTAATGGACTTTCCTCAAAATTTTTACTTAGCCCCTATTAGTAATCATATCGTGAATTTCTCTCTCGTTAAATCGGAGATTATCACGGGAAGACCCTTGCCGAATCTAGTTGGATTATTTTCTTTAGTGACCTACACATTTTCTGACTCATTTCCGGACTCAACCTATTACTAATTTTGGCATTGCTGAATTAAGGTATGAAAGTAGGTTTATAGGTTTATAGGGAACAGGGAACAGGGAACAGCGGTGCGACCCCGCGTCGGCGAAAGACGCAAGCGGTCAGATCCCGCGTCGGCGTCAGACGCAAGGGAATGCTGACCAAGAGAGGGAATGCGCACCAAGAGAGGGAACAGTTAATATTAACAAGTAGTTCAAACCATCCAAAATACAAAATCCAAAATATAAAATTATCAAATCATACCCAGAATCAGCAACGCCCTAATTTTATGTCTATATTAAGCATAAAATTACTCTTAATATAGAATCCGGTTATATAACATATGTTGATAATTCTATAATAACTTCAATCTCCCCATCCTCCCACACTCTCCTACCCCCCCCCTATCTCTACCCCCACAACTCACTCAGGCAAATTATTTAACGGCTGTGGATAACCAATTCCATAACCTTGACCATAGTCTACACCTATAGTCTTAATTTTCTCTAAGATAGCATGATTGCTCACAAACTCAGCAATCGTTTTGAGACCCATCACATGGCCAATCCGATTCATTCCCTCAACTATTGCATAATCTAAGGGGTCACTGACAATATCCTTGACAAAACTACCATCAATTTTTAAGTAATCTACAGGCAAGTTTTTCAGATAAGTAAAAGAAGACACACCACTACCAAAGTCATCTAGAGCAAAGCAACAACCCAAATCTTTGAGTTTTCTAATTAACTTAGCTGCTTGAGATAGATTAGCGATCGCCACTGTCTCAGTAATCTCAAAACATATCATCTGTGGAGAAATATTAAACCTAGCTAATTGTGCTTGTAAAAAATCAACAAATTCCTCATCATTAACCGTTTCACCAGAAATATTAATTGCATAAATAGTATCTGCTTTATTTGTATCTAACTCCCGAAACAATCTCTCACCATCAAGATCCTCAAAAGACGGTTGCAAATGACCTTTGAGCTGTGACAAATAACTAAAAAAGTTTTGAATCACCCAACGGTCAATCATTGGCATCAGATTATATCTTTCTGCTGCCGGAAGAAAAGCCATCGGCGGAATCAATCTATCCGTTTCATCTCTCAAGCGTAAAAGTATCTCATGATAAAAATTATTCAAATGCGAATTTGATAATGGTGCAACAGGTTGATAATACAAACAGAAAAGATTTTGTTCGCAAGCTTGATGAATTTTTGTTACCCAATGCACAGTATTTTTTTGCTGCTTCAAATCTGAATCATCACTTTCGTAAACATGAAAACGATTTCGACCTCGATTTTTGGCGATATAACAAGCAGCATCAGCAGCACTAAGGAGCCAATTAACATCATTTATCACACCTGCCTGACTAAGACTTTCCTGACTAAGAGTAATTATACCAATACTGACACCAATATTAAAAGTTTTATCTTCCCATACAAATCTGTAATCCTGAATACTATCAATTAACTTTTGCGCTACTAGTTGAGTATTATTCATGTCGCACTGCAATAATAGCAAAGCAAATTCATCTCCACCGATCCGAGCTAAAATATCTGATTGACGACATTGAGATTGTAATAAAAGAGTCACCTGACGCAACAATTCATCCCCAGCTCTGTGACCACAAGTATCATTAACAATTTTAAATCTATCTAAGTCTATATAAGCAAGAGTATGTACTTGATTATATTGATTCACTTCCTCCAAAGAATTTTCTAAATATTTCTCAAATTCTCTGCGGTTTAACAACCCTGTTAAAGAATCGTGTTGAGCTTGCCAAAATATTTGATTCCTCAACTTGCGCTTGTCTGTTACATCTCGAAATACTAACACTGCCCCTAAAATTTGATCGTCTTCTGTTTTGATAGGAGCAGCAGAATCCTCTATTGCATACTCTTGACCATCACGGGCCACCAAAATAGTATGATTTCCCAGTTCGACGATTCGCCGTTCTCGGAAAACTATATCTACTGGACTCTCTATTGGTGTACGGTCTTGTTCATCAAAAATTTGGAAAATCTCAGCAAGTGGTAAACCTTTAGCTGCTGACAACTCCCATCCAGTAAGTTTTTCAGCAATGGGATTAATATAATCAACATCACCTTTTTCATCAGTAGTAATCACTCCATCCCCGATAGATTTTAATGTGATTTCCGCTAGTTCTTTTTCTTGAAACAGAGCCAACTCCATTTGTTTGCGTTCTGTAATATCTTCAAAAATACCTGCAGTACGGTATATTTCTCCCACTCTATTGCGTACAGGAAAAGCACGACTCCAAATCCAGCGCATTTCACCATCAGGTCGTACAATTCGATACTCGTCGTCAGTAAATTCACCACGACGTTCTTTCTCATCATTCAAAACAAAGCCATCGCGGTCTAATGGATGAATGCTATTGATAACTGTTTCTCGCCAATCTTCTAAATTTGTGATGGAGCGCCCCCAAACATATTCATAAGTAGGACTGACGTAGATAGACTCACTTTTGTCAAGGTTAGTTATCCAAAAAACCTCTCGGATATTTTCTGCAATTTGACGGAAATTTTCTTCGCTAGACCTCAGAGAATTCTGAGTTTTTTGTCGTTCGATCGCTGTACCTAATGCATTAGCCACTGCCTGCAAAAAATAAACATCATCCTGAGTAAACCACCACCTCATTTTAGTATGTATAGCTAGTATCCCATAAGGCTTTTGTTTGTCACTGCCAGGGATAATGACGCTGATCCCAGAAATAATACCATGGTCGCGCAGCAGTTTTGTGGTTCTGAACCTGGTTTCAAAACTAAGGTCTTGGACAATCACAGGTTTAGATGAATGTAGGGTATAACCTACTTGAGTATCACTGCCAGGATTTAGGACCGCATAACCTACAAGTCCCTCTTGCCAACCAACACCAGCTCGCAATAGTAAAGAATTACCATCAGGTAACAGTTGGAGAATCTTGCAGTACTCTCCATCTAATATTTGGGAAACCATTTGTACCATCTCATCCATCAGCAGAGAAATATTTTTGCCAGATAAGGCTTTTTGAGTAATTTGAGCTACAGCTCGCTGCTGTCTAATTCGATTTTTACAAGCTTGGTTAATCAGCATTAATTGGGAAGTTTGCTCTGTCACTCGTGTTTCTAATTCCGCATTGAGAATAGAAAGTTGTTTTTCTACCTGTTTGCTATCAGTGATATCGCGACCTTCGGAAATTAATAAGATCGTCTGCCCAAGTTCGTTAAAAACTGGTTTGAGAGAGAAGTCGATGGTAATTATTTGTTGATGTTGACCAACTACCATAACTTCATAACGTACAAATTCACCTATAATTGCTTTAGCGATCGCTTTTCTCATTTGTTTTTTAGCAAGTCTATGTTTAGTTTCTCTGTTTATTGGATGTTCTTCATCATCCACTGCTAACCACCATTTAACTTGCCAAAAGAAATGTCCGACAATATCTTCATGTTTGAAACCAGTAAAATCTAAAAATGTCTGATTAGCTTCTAAAATAGTACCGTCTGGGTTTAAGAGTCCCATAAATTGAAATGTTTGATGAAAAATAGCCTGGAAGCGTCTTTCGCTTTCTCGGATAGCTGTGATATCTCGCCCCACTGCTTGATATTCTACTAAGTTATTGTCTTTGTCAAATATTGCTCGATTTGTCCACTCCTGGCATCTCCACTCTCCGTTGAATATTTCTATCATTTGTTCGTTGATAGTTACTGGCTGCTCTGGAGTCAGAGTATCTAATAGTTTTTGTAGCTTGACAACCTCAAAAGATGATAAAAACTGATAAAAACTTATCCCAATTAGCTCCTCTGGCGTTGTGTCAAAATAGCGACAATAAGCATCGTTGACAAAACTCAAAAATCCCTCTTTATCAAAACGACAAATCAATTCTGTTTGGTCTTGGACTATGGCACGATATTGACTTTCACTTTTTCGTAGTGCTTTTTCTATCTCTTTACGTTCTTTAATTTCTGATTCTAAAGTTTCGTTAGTTGCTGTTAATTTGGATGCGCTTGGTAATTCTAATGCTTGAGGAATCAGAGAGTACATCTCCAGCGCTGTGTACAGGGAAACCATTGCTGTAATTGCTTTGATACCTCCTGATAACCAATAGGAGGGATGCCACAAAGTCCAAACTTCTAGAAGATGGACTGTACCGCAAGAAGCAATAAAAGCCCCAAACATCCAAAATATCCGTTTAAAGGGTATATCCTTTCGTTGATGAACAAAGTATACTAACGTGAATGAGATAAAGTAGTAAGCTATTGCTGTTAATGCGTCTGAGCTAGCGTGCAGCCAAATTAAGCCTGAATCCCAAAGATAGCATTGTCCATGGGGTATTAATTGTTCTGGGGAAAATATGTTTAGTATGGGTTGCCACATAATAACTAATTTTGTAAATTTTTTGAAATTTCTAATATTTTATTTTGGTATAATTTAAAACTTTATATTAGCTATCTTTAGACTCCTCAACCTTGAAAATTTGTTACTCTGTAGCTCTTTTCGATCAACATATTTACTATTTGTATGTTATCTTTTATATAGATAAAAACTTCTATATATTTATATAAAACAGGGATAGTATATCTAAAACGAATAATAGATAATTTATTGTTGTACGCTGAAAATATTCTTACAGATTACAAAATATAATTGCTAGGATAAAATCAACTTAACCTGAATTAATAACAATGTAACCACAGTTTAAAAATATGAAATATTAGATTTGATAGCAGAAGGAAAAAGGAAGAAGTAAGAAAGAAGAATATTGTTTTGTATGAGTTTTAAGCTTTTGAACTGTCCGCACCCTTTCCTTTGACCATTATAAAGTATTATGTTTTCAAAAAAAATATTAATCTTTTGATAAAAGCAGCATTGTTTAGCTCGTTTTTGTCTATTCCCAATTTGATTTGACAATGGGTCTCCCGTTATAATCTGCGATTTAACGGAAGGGGAATTGCCGAACTGCAAATTAAATAGGTTTCGATTGCTGTTCAATTCATGTATATTAACTTAATTAAAAAAATCATCAAAACAAAATAAAAGTAATTATATAAGTTTGAACTCAAAAAAACGATTAAGATAATTTATCAACTACCAGTTAAAAGGAAATTAAGATGGAAATTACAACAATCAATACACCTCTGTTAGAATGGACCGGAGATGCCCTAGCCATTGGTTTATTTGAAGATACCGATAGCATATTAACCGGGGATATGGCCTATTTGAATGAAAAGCTGACTGGCACTTTATCTGAACTAATCGAAGAAACAGAATTTAAGGGTAAAGTCAACACCAATGCCTCGACTCGTGTGGGCAGCAAAAAATCCATCCGCAAAATTATTATAGTGGGCCTTGGTAAATCGGAAGAGTTAAAATTAGAAACTCTGCGCCAAGCAGCAGCAACTTGTGGACGTTTGGCAAAAAAGGAGAGGTGCAAAACTTTAGGCATTAGCTTACCAATATGTGACAATGCTGAAGCTACAAGTGCAGCCATTACAGAAGGTGTTGAGTTAGTCCTCCATCAAGATAATCGCTTTAAATCTAAACTAGAAGACCAAGGGCCAGATGTAGAAAAAGTAGAGTTAATCGGTTTAACTGGCTCTGATGAAGCGATCGCCCGTGCCCGGAAAATCTGTTCTGGGGTTATCCTAGCCAGGGAACTTGTAGCAGCACCTGCTAACTCTTGTACCCCAATAACTATGGCTGAAACGGCTGAAGCTTTGGCTAAAGAGTTTGGGCTAACTATAGAAATTTTGGAACGAGAAGATTGTGAAAAGCTAGGTATGGGAGCTTTCCTTGGAGTTGCTCAAGCTTCCGATCTTCCACCAAAATTTATTCATATTACCTACAAACCAGAAGGTACTCCTCGTAAAAAGTTAGCAATAGTAGGAAAAGGCTTAACTTTTGACTCTGGTGGCTTAAACTTAAAGACTTCTGGTAGTGGGATTGAAATGATGAAAGTTGATATGGGTGGAGCTGGTACAACTTTTGGTACTGTTAAAGCGATCGCTCAACTTAAACCAGATGCGGAAGTTCACTTTATTAGCGCCGTCACTGAAAATATGGTTAGTGGCCACGCCATGCACCCTGGAGACTTCCTCACTGCTTCTAATGGCAAAACTATTGAGGTGAACAATACGGATGCAGAGGGGCGTTTAACCTTGGCCGATGCTTTAGTTTTTGCTGATAAGTTAGGAGTAGATGCGATCGTTGATTTAGCTACTCTCACAGGAGCTTGTGTCGTGGCATTGGGTAATGATATTGCTGGTTTATGGAGTCCTAATGATGATTTAGCGGGGCAACTGGTGGCAGCAGCAGAAAGTGCTGGTGAGAAACTATGGCGGATGCCTTTGGAGGAGAAATATTTTGAGGGGTTGAAAGCTATGCACGCTGATATGAAAAATACTGGACCTCGCCCTGGTGGTGCTATTACTGCTGCTTTATTTTTGAAGCAGTTTGTTAAAGATACACCTTGGGCGCATTTGGATGTGGCTGGACCTGTATGGATAGATGCAGAGAATGGTTACAATAATGCTGGTGCGACAGGATATGGCGTTCGGACTTTGGTCAACTGGGTTTTGAGTTAGAAATTTCGAGTAACCTTTTTGAGATTACAGCTCCAGAAGTCATACCACCAAAACCATTTTCGGATGATTAGTTAGGGTTTGCTGAATAAAGTATGAGTGGTAAAGGCAGGAGCCAGAATTTCCGTTTGTCATGCTCTGCAAACAGAATCCAGAACTCAGGAGGGAAGGCAGAAGTCAGAAGAGAAAAAAAGTTCAAAGGGAAAAGGTTTTTTTATAACTGATTATCCGGACATGATATAATACTTCTGACTTCTGACTTACTTTTTGCTGCGCCAGGTATCGTGGAGAAAAGAAGAATTTCAAGCTTTAAGCTTTTTAAACTTTAGTCTTTCTAGCCTTTCTCGTTCCGCCTAGCATTAAACCGCTCAGTGCGATAAAACTTACTATAGATACTGCTGGTTCGGGGGTGGAAACCGCCCCATTAACCACAGTTTCACCAGCGACTACGTCCTCCAAGGATACAGTCGCCGGTATGTTTGCGCCAATGCCATTGAAGGAGATCTGGGAGCCGCCCAGTATTATATAAGGGGGATTGGGAGCACCGCTATCAAATGAAAGAAATGCGTTGTCCACTAAAGAGAAAGAGAAAGAAGCATAGCTGAGGTCCGGATCAACCTCTCCTGCCGATACTACAAGCTCTTCAAACAATAGCGATTCATCTGAAAACAACCGAACACTCCAAGAGTCTAACTCAGTCAATCCAATAACTCCATCTAAAGAAGAGTCTTCTCCTGAAAAATCCATCACGAGGCTGATATCGGCATCATTATCACCATCAAAACTGTAGGTTGTTGTAAAACTAGCTGCGGTTGCTGGCAGCAAATTGCAGAAAATAATGGCTCCGGCAGTTGCTAAAGAATTTGTTAGGAAGTTGTAAAAATATCTTTTAAATTTCATGATAGTTGCTCTTATAAAAAAAATGAAAATAATGAATAGTAGATAAGGAGAAGGCACAAATATCCTCAAACGCACGCCCAAAACTGACGATATAATAATCAATGAATTTCAAAAAAATTGAGAAAGAAAAGTTAAAACAAATCATTAAGTTAAGTAAAGACGAATTAACTTTTATTTGCTCACCCAATTGAGAGATTAACACCGTATTCTAAACAGCGCAATTGCAAACAACTAATTTAATTAAATCTTAATTAAAACACATAAAAGTAAGTATTTACACTATGTAAATCATTTCAATTACTTTTTCGTTCATCAAATTCCGAGCAAATAATTAAGTATAAATACTTGCTTAATCGTTTACTCAATCACGACAGCTATGATTTTCTCCTACAGAGCTTTTCAAGTTGATGAACCACATCTTCACAAACAAACCTTGTAGGGATGTTCCATGGAGCGTCCCTACAATGGTCTACCCAAATGAAAACCGCTGTAAATTCTGATATCAAAAAATAACCTTACTTTTCAGTAAAATTATTCACAGTAGCTGCTACATCAATACCAGTAGTTTGCTTTAACTCTTCAAAAAAAGCAGCCATTTTTGTCGCATTGCTTCCATCTTGAGCATTAATTACGGTAACATTATCCACGTCAACTTCTGGCACAGTAGATACCATAATTTTCAGCAACTCTTCCAGCTTCTGGTACAGAAAAACTTCTCGTGCATTTGCACCAGCAGCTTTCCAAGATTCTGCCAACTTCTTAATACCCTCTGCTTGTGCTTTTCCTGGTTCGACAATAGCAGCAGCATCTCCCTTGGCAATAGCGATCGCTCGTTTACATTCAGCTTCTGCGGGAGCAACTACATCTGCCTGTAACTGTTGTTCAACTTGCTTAATACGCTCATTTTGCACTGCTACTTCAGCTTGAGTTCGTGCTACCTCTGAACCAATATCAGCCTCTGCTTCCGCTACCACTGCTTGCCGTTTTGTCATCGCATCTTGAATACGCCTCTCAGCTTCTGCACGAGCTACAGCAATTTTAGTGTCAATCTGTTTGAAAGAAGTATTTTTTTTGTTTTCTGCCGAGCGAATAATTGATTCTGCCTGGGTTTGTGCTTCAGCAATACGAGAGTCTCGTAACAATTCAGCTTGTTGTTTTCGACCAATAGAATCAAGATATCCTACATCATCAGCAATATTCTGAATTTGTAGAGTATCTAAAACTAAACCTAATTTTTCTAGATCGTCTTCTGCTTCTTCTAGCAAGCTTTTAGCAAAAGCAATTTTGTCTTCATTAACTTGTTCCGGTGTCAGAGAAGCTAACACACCACGCAAATTTCCTTCGAGGGTTTCCTGAGCTAATTTTTCAATTTCCTTGCGAGTTTTGCCTAGCAGACGCTCGATCGCATTGTGAATAGTAGGTTCTTCACCAGCAATTTTGATATTTGCCACACTCTCAACTGTGAGAGGAATACCACCTTTAGAATAAGCATTATTAACCTTGAGTTCAATGATCATATTACTCAAGTCCATGCGGAAAGCTTGTTCTAAAAGGGGAACGCGAATGCTACTACCTCCCTTGACGAGACGATATCCAACTTTTTTATCGCTTTCTCCAACATGGTGACGACTTCCAGAAAAAATTAGGACTTCACTTGGTTGACAAATATAGTAAAGGTTCCGAATGACAAAGACACCAGCACCAGTACCAAGACTGAAAACTCCCAATAATGCTAATACTATTTCCATGATTTTTTTTACTCCGTTATTTTAGTTATTTAAGTAAGGAAGAAGGAAGAAGGAAGAAGGAAAAAGGAAAAAGGAAGAGGACAAAAAATATACTTGTGTGCTTGAGCAATGGCTTTAAAAATTATATTTCCTAGCTATTACCTAATCATCAAATATACAATTATAGCGTTTCCCAAAGTCATGAGGTACAGTTATCTTTTTGTCTTTTTATTCCCTGTTCCCTGTTCCCTTTTCCCTCAAGCTTAAAATTTTGTACCTCACCAGTATGGGAATTGCTATAATTTTGCTTGACTACTTAAAACCCATAAGGGAAATGGTAGTCCTGCATAGTAATTTTGGATAGGAACAAGTAACTCTACCACGGGAGCAAGATGCTCCCACTGCCATGCTTCGTAACAAAAATCATTAAAATACACGGCTATTACAATGCACCACCAGGGAAATGTTTTCCTCCCTGTTCCCTGTTCCCTGTTCCCTGTTCCCTGTTCCCTGCTATAACTTCTTTCCCATTTCCATTGCTGAAATTACCAGTTACATCAACACCCAGGGTTTGATTAACATTTTTGAGGAACTGGCGGAATATTTCAGGGTAAGCATTTACCAAACTAGCGATAGACTTGCCATCTCCACTATCGATAACTTTGATATTTTCTAATTTAACTTGCTCTGTCACTTTCGCAGACTCGCGCAAAATCATACTAATTTGTTGTAAGTAGAATAACTCCGCAGCATCTTTACCAGTCTCTTGCCAAACTTGGGAAAGCATATCGTTAACTAAAGCTTCAGCTTGAGCATTTTCTGATAGAGAAGCAGCATTTCCCTTTGCTTGGAGTTCTTTTGCCTGTCGTTGTGCTTCTGCTGGCAATACTTCATCTGCTTCTAAACGCAACCTCTCTAACTCAGCACGGACTGTTTGCAATAATTGTTCTGCTCTTGCTCTTGCTTCTTTAGCTGCTGCTTTAGTTCGTTCTTCTTCTGAACGTGCTTCCTGCTCCAATTCTGCTTGAATTTTACGAAGTTCGTTTTCTTTCTGGACGATAAATGTTTCTGACTGAGTTTTGGCAATTTCTGATTGTCGTTGGCAGTCTGCTTCTATTTGGTCTGCTTCTGCTTTGGCGTTAGATTCAGCTATTTCTGCATCTCGGCGAATCATCGCAATTTGTTTGCGCCCAATAGAATTTAGGTAGTCTACGTCATCGGAAACACTTTGAATTTTCAGGATATCGAGTTGGAGACCCAATTTTGCTAAGTCGCGACTCACATCTTCGGCAATGCGTTCGGCGAATTGGAGACGGTCTTCGTTTAGTTGTTCGGGGGTCAGGGTAGCAACTACACCCCGCAGGTTTCCTTCTAGAGTTTCTCTTGCTACACGGGTAATTTCCGAGCGGTCGCGGTCGAGAAATCTTTCTATAGCATTGCCTACTATTTTGGGGTCATTGGAAACTTTGACATTGGCGATCGCTTGAATATTGAGTGGAGTACCGCCTTTGGAGTAAGCATTCCGCACTTCCACAGGTACTGGCATGGTGCGTAAGTCCATGGTTTTGGTTGTTTCCAGAATTGGGATGGGAATTGCTCTACCACCGAAGATTACGCGATAACCCACTGTTTCTCCTTCTTTTGTCCGCCGTTTTCTACCGGATAAAATTAGAATTTCGTTGGGTTTACAAATTTGTATGAATGTGTTGATAAACCAGATTAATACTATCACTCCAAATATAGATAGAGCGATGGGTAAACCTGTAGAAATTTTTCCTGTAAAATCCTGAATTGGCTCTCTTTGTATTACAGGAGGAATTTGTGCTATTTCTACAGTAGTTAATTCGGCTTGATTAGATTCTAAAAATTCACTTTTCATTAGTTAAATTTCCTCATTGATTTTTGTGAAATATAGTATTTTTCATGTAGTAGTATAGAGAGTTATAGCTAACTGGCCTACAAATCGTTTATTTCCTAAAAATATCTGTAGTTATTCATTATCTTTTCTGTGGTGGGTTTAATACCCCACTGTCAACAAGAGTGCTAAAAATTGTTTGGGGTTTGTAGACACGGAGTGGCGTGTCGAAGACTATCCATAAGCAATTTTCCCCTCTGCCTTCTGCCTTCTGCCTTCTGCCTTCTGCCTTCTGCCTTCTTCATTTATGATTATTCCTGATGTAGAAAAGATGATTTGGAAATTACCCACACTTGATTATTCTCTGTGCCGATAATAAATACCTCTTCTCCCTTAGTAAATTCTTTAGATTCTTCTGTTGTACGGGCAATTAATCCGATGTTAGATCCTTTAACATTTAGACTAACTTTACCCCTACTATGAGTATCGAATGGAATTTCCACAGTGCAGAGTAAACCTAAAAAATCTTGAGGACTGACAATACTATTTATAACTTGGTTTTGTCGAAAAATAGACAACAATAATACTATTAACATCCCGCAAAATATTCCTACTCCCACCGACATATAGGCTAAGATTAAAAGTTGATTTTTCATGCCGATCTATTCATATCGCAACTATAATTGTAAGTTGTGCAGAAAATTTCTTGAAATTAGGGAATTGGAAAATCGCGATCGAGGATAGCTTAAAAATATAGCAATGAGCGCTGGTATATTTACAAATTACAGGAGGGGCCAAATAGCTAAAATCTTATATTATCGGCAATTTATTCCCCCTATTGCCTGTTGCCTGTTGCCTGTTGCCTGTTGCCTGTTGCCTGCGCACAGCGCTATATTAAGATTTATCATCTGATGTTCTATCTAGATAATCTTCTGATACTACCCATACTCTATTATTTTCTATTCCTACGATAAATGCTTTTTCCCCTCTAGTAAATTCCCTAGATTCTTCAGTAAAAGCCATCAGTTCGACCACAGATTCCTTCACATTTAATCTAATTTTTCCTCTACTATTTTTATCAAAAGGAATCTCCACAATTCCAGAAAGACCTGCGAGATCGCCACTACGCACCAAACTATCAGCTTGACGGTGTTTTAAAGTATATAGCACCCATGCCATAATTGTGCCACATAAAATACCAACAATTATAGAAATAATGGCAATTATTGTTGGTGAAAGAGTGGGAGAAATATAGGATAACAAAATACCAGTTAGCCCAAAGAAACAACTGCCAAAAGTCCAAAATTTGAGGCTGAATAATGGTAGCCATAATCCTCGGCGACGCTGATATATTGAAGTATGAACTTGTCTACTTGATTGGTCTGTAATTTCTAAGTCTGGGTCAAAGTCTTGGTCAAAATCTACACCATCTAGACCGGCAAAGGCGGAGAGTGCCACAAATGCTCCACCAATAATTAGACAGAAAACATAAGCTGATTCCATAAGTTGTCCTTCATAATTTTTAAGAGCCTCTTAATCTATTTATATTCTGCCAAATTAGTTTCTATTCAGCCTATTTGTTAAAAAAATTTGTGAAAGTGGGAAACAGATTTCTCAGTATTCAATTAATCATAACTCTATGTTCTAAGTTCTAAGCAACTCAATATTTGCTATACAGAAAGGAAATTATAGTTTTATACTTAAAAGCAGCTAATCTAATTCTATCAAATATCTTTGAGATTGCTTTTGCTCTTAATTTATTCTTCCTTCTTCCCTCTTGCTTTTTTCTTCTTGCTTCTACTACAGCAATACTGACTGTTGATAATTAGGATTATAATTAGGTAAAACTTCTATGCTAGGCTGAGTAACTCGTAAAGTTAATGATAGTCTAACTTTACCGCTAGTATTACAGACAGAACGATGAATAAGTTCATCTGTAAACATCACAAATTGACCTGCTTTGAGAATAACTGGCACTGAGTTTTCTGCCAATTTTTCTGTAACTTCAAAGAAATTATTGCCGCTAAAAGGGTCTGTCATTTTGATAGATAAATTGTTACTTTTCTGAATATTTGGTATAAATTCAAAGCCATTAAATTGATTTACTTCAGTCAGAGCAATATAAATATTAATTGTTTTACCTACACCAGAAAGCAATTTTGGATAAGAGTCTCTGTGCCACAAGGGAATTAATTGTTTTGCGGGATAATTTACCCAGAGTTCGGAGCGCCATAATACTAATTTTTCTCCTAAATATTCTTGCAATTTTGCTAATAATTTTTCATCCTGACATATTTTCCAAATTTCAGGGGAATCAAGATGTCTTTCCATGTGAAATTCTTGTTTCCAAATTTGAACTAATAATAGAAATGCTGAACCAAGTTTTAATTTACATAAAAAATTTAAAAGGCGTAAAAATAATAATTTTCCTGGAGGTTTTGGTAAGATTTCGGCAAAAATTGTTTTGGTAATTTGAGCAATTTCTTGACTGTCTAGTTTGAGGGTGTAAGGACCGGATATTCCAGAAAAATTATCATAATTAATTGTTTTGTTAGTTGTTATATTCTGGCATCCACTCCAGAGTAAACTTCTTTCCCAAAGTTGTTTTGCTAGGTCAGTATCTGTTGCAATTTTTGGCAAAGGAATTTCTTGGGTTTGAGAATCAAAAAATTTACCACTTATCTCTTTTAGTTGACTTGACTTAGCACAAGATAATGTACTATTTGCGCCCTTTTCTGGAGAAATTCCTAAACCTAAATATTTACTCAGACGATGCCAAATTGTAATATTGGATTGTACAAATCCTGGATGAACGGCATTAACAGTTACATTTGTATTTTCTAACTGTCTGGCAAGTTCAGTTGTCAAAAGTAACAAACATAATTTAGAGACAGAATAAAGTTCTAAAAAGTTGAGAGGTGTTTTTTTTACTAATAAATTCCAAGGAATAGTTTTTGGCTTTAATGCCAGATCTGAAGCTACCATAATAATTTTACTAGCGCCAGAACTTTTGAGTTTTTCTAATAAAAGATATGTCAGTAAAAAATGACCTAAATAGTTGGTCCCCCAAATTAATTCAAATCCTTCTTGAGTAGTACCTCTTTGATTAAAAATTCCGGCATTGTTAACTAAAATATTTAGAGTCAGCTCCCTAGCTAAGAACAAATCAACAAATTTACGAACTGAATCTAAACAAGCTAGATTTAAAGGCAAGAATTCAACGTTTTTATTGCCACTAATTTGACGAATATAATCTACAGCTTTTGTGGCTTTACTAATAGAGCGACAGGCAATAAATACATGACATCCAGCTTTAGCTAAACCAACAGAAGTCATTAAACCAACACCAGAATTACCACCCGTAACAATACATACTTGATTTTGTAAATCTTGATTCATAAATTACAGCAGTTTTCGAGTTAATGAAGTACAAAGTTTTATTGCCCCAGGGAACAGGGAACCGGGAACAGGAAAAATAATAATAATTTTACAATCGTACCTCACTATCCTCAAAAGTGCTGTAAAAAAAGTATTGACAATTAACAATTAATAACTGCCTCTCCTTCTCAATTAGTAAATATTTTATCTAAAATTAAAAGCAATAGCTGTTAACGCAGTTCCTCCCCAGGAAATGCTTACCTATATCATAAAATTAATTTATATCTAAACAATAATTTGTTGAGAAAACCACAAAAATAGGGAACAATAATTCATACTATAGCAATGTGTGCTGGCTTATGTACAAATTACAGGAACTGTCCAATAGTTAAAAGTCTGATATTATTCCTGACGGAATGCTACGCAAACAGCTTTTTATCCCCCCTATTGCCTGTTGCCTGTTGCCTGTTGCCTGCGCACAGCGCTGTAGCTGAAATTGAGGCCAATATTTATGAATGGGCATCGTTATAGATTGTTACTAAGTTTGCTATTATTAGGAATGGGTTTAATATTATCAATTATATTTAATCCTACTATCGGTATTGAAGTAAAATCTATAAATATTGAAATAGACTCTCAACGAAATTTAGTCAGTCGTATCTATACTCCCAGCACAGCAAAACCTCATCCAGTAATATTATTGTGTCATGGTGTCAACAATAGCAAAGAAATGATGACACCTCTAGCAGTAGAGTTAGCAAGACATGGAATAGCAGCGATCGCTTTTGACTTTGGCGGTTATGGCGAGTCTTATCCACTGAAAAATAGAGAAAAGTCTATAGAAAACTTAGACAAAAATACCAAAGCAGATGCTAAAGCAGTCCTCGCATACATTCGCGATCGCCCAGAAATTTTTGATGGAGACCGCATTGGTATTCTTGGTCACTCTATGGGTGGTGCAACAGCATTAAAGTTGGGGCAAACAGAAAAAGTATTGCGCTCGACAATTATTTTAGGTATGAGTGGCAGCGCTACTACCACCATTCCTCGAAATCTATTTTTGGGTGCTGGTTTATACGAGCAAATTAACCCTCCTGAAGATTTAAGAATTATGTTGCAACAAGCAACGGGTAGCAAAAATCCTGTTTGTGTCAATAATAGTAATAATATTTGCGGTAGTTTCAGTAATGGCACTGCTCGACTGTTAATAATTTCTGGCACCGCAGACCATATCATCGCCACCTACGACCCAAAGTTAATGATGGAAGTTATCAAGTGGGCACAACGTAGTTTAGATGTTAATTCTACTAAGGAGGTAAAATTAGCTGCCCCTGGTTTAATCATTTCTATGTTATTAACATTTGCAGGTGGTATTGCTTCTGGTGTTTGTGTATTACTTCGACCTGATGAAAAAATCAGAATGCAGAAGACAGAAACGAGAGGAGAAAGTTTAGTAGAAGAAATATATTTTCGTCAGATAAAAAAAGCAGCAACGTTAAAAGTACAGTTATTATGGCGACGTTGCGTTACCTGGTTATTGGCAATACAAATGACCGTTATTTGGTTAATGGCAATAAGAGGTCTGGCACCCACTAGAAGTGCGAGTAATATGCTGGTGTTTTGTTATGTTTTGCAACTGTGTAGCAATTATGCTTTACGTCGCTCTGACAAGTTAGCTTCTATTTTGCGAGTTGTTTGTTTATATGTTTTGCTTTTGATAGTAGCGTTTTTATTGCCAACATTATTATGTGGAGTCACTGAAATTTTAACTACACCAAATTATCTGATGAGTTTACCTCAATTTTTGCTCCAGTGGCCGTTTTTTGCCTTCTATAACTACACCATAGCAGCTAAACTAATTTTGATTCCTACTTATACTTTAGAATTACAAGTTAGTTGGTTATTTGTATTATTGGTTTTGTTAGAATTGATGTCGTCTGGGATAACTTTGCTAATAGTAGAACACATTTTAGTGGGGAGTGTGAAATGGTTACGTCGTCCGTTTGTTTTCACTGGAGTGAGTAATATTTCCCAGAAACAAATTGGTTTATTAGGATTATTATTGTTAGCTTTTTTAGGGGTATTGTATCAGCGAGCGAGCGATGGTTTATTGGTGTTGGTAATGAGTAAAGGAATATTAGCATTACAGATGCTGGGGTTATTTTTATTTTTGCCCATAGGAATTATTGGGGTTACTGTTAGGTCTTCCTGGTTTCAAAATTTAGAAAAATAGAGAAGAAGGAAGAGGGACAAAAGTAAAGATTATTTCAGTATTTATTCGGTACTGCCAGTTCCTAATTTTTTTATAACTGACAAAAAATCAGGTCTCAAACTTATTCATATGATATTAGTTATCTAGGAGATGATGGAAAATAGAAAATAAGTTTTTCCGAAATTTATTAACAGTTTGATGTAGTTACAAATTGCCATAACTTTTATTCAAAAATAGAGAGGAGTTTAATGGTTTAATTTATGCCAAATTTAGCCAATAATTTTAAAATAAAAAACATACTATGAAACAACGATATTGATTGATTTATGGAAAGCAAAAAAAATCAAAATATCTATATATCTCGATTGTGCCTGAATTAATTAAATAATATATACTAAAAATACTGAGGCATCTGAGGAAATAAAATATGACAATACAACTTCCCT